>JAUWNF010000350.1 GCA_030612785.1 Phycisphaerales bacterium | reverse complement strand
GCAGGTTGCCCAGAGGGACGGGGTGTTCGTGAGCGAGGTTGGCTACGACGATAGCGCCGGGGTGTACTCCACGGACATCTGTCTGAGGATCGACGATGCGGAGGGGCAGTTTCTTGGGGTTCTCAAGGTCGTCCTGGATATGGAAAGCGTGATTGCCCTATTGCAAGCCTGTGCCGCCGATTTGCAGGTCGAAGCGGGGCTCGGATCGCAGCATCGCAGCCTGATCTTACTTGCGGCGGACGACAGGATCATCTTCTCTTCTCGCGATTCCGCCGTGGGCTTCAAGGACGACACCACCTATGACTACCACCTTGGGCGCCGATATACCGACCGCAGCTATACGTTCCAGAGACATGATGAGCAACTGGGTGAGATCCTGGCCACCTGCGCATTCTCGCAGGGACATGACGTACACAAGGGCTTGGGTTGGATGCTGATCGTGGAGCACCAGGCTGAAGATATCCTGTCGCCTGTGGCCGCCTTGCGGAACAACATCCTCATCATGTCGGCAGTAGCTACCGTTGCCGGTCTGCTGCTCGGGTTTGTATTCGCGGGTTCCCTCTCTAGGCGCCTGGTATCCGCCCACGAAGAACTCAATCAGATATTTGACGGCGCGGCAGACGGGATGCGCGTGATCGATAAGGACTATCGCGTACTGCGAACGAACGGTACATTCATCGCGCTGGCCGGCGTGGACCGGAATGAAGCGGTCAGTCAGAAGTGCTATGAAGTCTTCTCCGGCCCCCTCTGTCACACGCTCGATTGCCCACTGACTCGGATCCTCGGCGGTGAGGAGCACGTCTCATATGAAGTCGAGAAGGAACGTACAGACGGCACGAGAATCCCTTGCATACTGACGGCAACAGCCTTTCGAGGATCCGACGGCGAGACGATTGGAATCGTCGAAGACTTCAAGGATATCACCGAGCGCAAGCAGGCCGAACAACAACTCCGCGCCCACGCTACCGCGCTCGAGGAGGCCAACACAGAGCTTCAGGCCCAGAAGCAGCAGTTGCAGGCCCAGCAGATCGAGCTCGAAGGCATCAACCGGGAACTGGAACAGGCCAAAGAGGCGGCCGAAGGCGCCAAGAGCGAGTTCCTGGCCAACATGTCCCACGAACTGCGCACGCCGATGAATTCGATCATTGGATTCACCAAACGCCTCTTGAAGAAGCTGGACGGCGCCCTGGCCGAGCGTGACCTGGATGCGCTGCAAACCGTGGACCGTAACGCCAAGCACCTCCTCGAATTGCTCAACGACCTTCTGGACGTCGCCAAGATCGAGGCCAGGCGGATGAATTTGCGACCGACACGCTTCGATCTGATCGCGGTGGTTCGCGAAGTGGTCGAGCAAACCGGTTCGCTGGCGGACGCCAAACCGGTGGAGGTCCAACTCGAGCTTGCGGACGGCCCGATCGTGCTCGACGCCGATCACACCAAGTTCAAGCAGATCGTTACCAACCTCCTCTCCAACGCGATCAAGTACACGGAGAAAGGGACGGTCACCATCACCGCGTCAGAGGACCACGACGACCGGCTGGGGCGCGTGGCCCGTATTGCCGTGCGCGACACGGGGATCGGCATCGCGCCACAAGACCGGAAGCGATTGTTCCAGAAGTTCACGCAGTTGGATTCCGGCGCCGCCAGACGGGTCGGAGGAACGGGACTGGGCCTGTTCATCACCGCCCAGTTTGTACAGATACACGGGGGCCGGATCGACGTGACCAGCGAACTTGGAAAGGGGAGCGAGTTTACGGTGACGCTCCCACTTGAGATGACACCGGAACCGGTTGCACCGGAAACGTACCCCAAACAGGAGGTGTCTCATGGCTAAGGTGCTTGTGGTCGACGACTCGAGGTTTAACGTCAATCTGTTGGTCTACGAGCTTTCTGACGAGGGCTATGACGTCCTGCCCGCATACAGCGGCAGGCAGGCCCTCGAAGTGGCGGAAGCGGAACGTCCGGACGTGATCCTGCTGGACATTATGATGCCGGAAATGGACGGCTATGAGGGCTGTCGGCGGTTGAAGGCGAATCCGGAGCTGCGCTCCATCCCGGTGATCATGGTGTCGGCCCGGGAATTGGACGAAGACGTGGTTCATGGGCTCGACGCCGGGGCCCAGGACTACGTCACCAAACCGGTCAACATGCCGATCCTGTTGGCCCGGGTTCGCTCCGCGGTTCGGATCAAAACCGCTCATGACACTATCGCCCAGATGAATGAGCGCTTGGACGACGCCAAGCGGGCCGCCGAAGCCGCCAATCAGTCCAAGAGTGAGTTCCTGGCCAACATGAGCCACGAAATCCGTACCCCGATGACCGCCATCCTGGGCTTCGCGGAGACCCTGCTCGATCCGAACCTATCGGAGACCGAGCGGCTGACGGCGATCAACACGATCCGGCGCAACGGCCAATACCTGCTCGAGATCATCAACGACATCCTGGACATCTCCAAGATCGAGGCGGGCAAGCTCGGTATCGAGAAGAAACCCTGGGCGTTGCCAAGAATCGTCTCGGAGGTGGCTTCGCTGATGCGGGTACGTACCGACGCCAAGGGCCTGTCCTTCGAGGTAGAGTACGCGGGCACGATTCCGGAGACGCTCCACACCGACCCGATTCGCCTGCGGCAGATCCTGATCAACCTGATCGGTAACGCGATCAAATTCACCGAGAAGGGCGGCGTCCGGCTGATTACCCGCCTGGTCCGCGACGACTCGCAACACCCGTTCATCCGGTTCGAGGTGGTAGACAGCGGCATCGGTATGACACCGGAGCAGGTTGCCAGGCTGTTCCAGCCGTTCACCCAGGGGGATTCTACGACCACGCGCCGGCACAGCGGCACGGGACTGGGGTTGTACATCAGCAAACGCCTCACCGACTTGCTGGGTGGGGAAATCGCGGTGGTGGAGTCCCAACCCGGGCGCGGAACCCGCTTCGCCGTGACCGTGGAGACCGGACCGCTGGACGGGGTGAAGATGTTGGACCGACCGGTCGATGCCGCTTTGGCTGCCGAGGAGGCGAACGCGGAGCGCGCCACCGCCGCCGCACTCGATTGCCGCATTCTCTTGGCCGAGGACGGTCCCGACAACCAGCGGCTAATCTCGTTTGTGCTCAAGAAGGCGGGGGCGGAGGTGACCATCGCCGAAAACGGTCAGATCGCGGCCGAGAAAGCTCTCGCCGCGCGAGACGCGGGCCGCTCGTTTGACGTCATCCTCATGGATATGCAGATGCCGGTGTTGGACGGCTACGAAGCGACGAGTCTCTTGCGGAGCAAGGGCTACACCGGCCCGATCATCGCCCTGACCGCCCACGCGATGTCCGGCGACCGCGAGAAATGCATCAACGCGGGATGCGATGACTACGTCGCCAAGCCGATCAACCGGGCGAAGCTATTACACACGATTTCGCAATACCTCCAACGACAGACCTCTGGCGTGGGTTCTGCTCAGCTACCGGGCTGAGACGCCGCCGTGGAATCGTCGGAAGGTTCTTCGTCCATCATCCGCTTGCCGTGTTCAAACCGGACCTCGCTCAACGGGCTGCCGTCGGTTTTCCAAGAAACGAATGCGCCGTGCGGCTTCCCGTCGACGAAATTCCCCACCTTGGCTTGCTGACCGTTGACGTACCACTCCGCATACGGGCCGTTCAGGACGTCGTCAATCCAGTGCTTTTCCCCTTTTTTGGCGCCCCCGATGTGCCAATAGGTCCATAGCCCTTGCATCTTGCCGTCGCGCCATTCACCTTCGGCCTTTTTATCTCCATTGAAATGCCAGTACTCCCAGGTACCTTCCTGTTTTCCGCTCACAAACTCACCGCGGGTCATGAGTTGGCCGTCTTCGTACCACGCGCGGTACTCGCCATGCGGAATCGGCTTCCCTTGCGCATCCTTCTTCATGTGTTTTTGGGACTTCAGCTTGCCGCTGGGCCAGCGCTCCTCGATTGCTTCTCTGCCTTGTTCGTCCACCGTAAGTTGCCCCTCCTCAGCGGGCACAGTCGGCGCAGAAGTCTCGGGCGCAGGCGTCTCCTGTACGGTCGTCTCGGGCGCGGGTTCCGCTTCGGCCGGCGCCGGCTGCGCCGGTTCTTCTTGCGGCGGCGTAGGTACCGGTTGCGCAGGCGCCGCCGGAGACGGTTTAACGTCCTTCGGAAGCGTCTCCTCTGTGCCTGGAAGTGGTGCTGGAGTCTCGATGGACTCGGGCGTTCCTTCCGAGGCGGGTGGTGCAGTCTTCTCACAACCACTCGACCAGCAAGCGCCCACGACAAGAACGATGGCGATTCGCGATGCAGTCATCGGCTTGGCTCCAAAACGTGCGATCTCGTTCCGGTTTCCCCTGAAACACCAGGGGCGGAAGTCCCATTGTAAGACAACCGCCCGAACGAACAAGCCCGCTCCACCACAAAGGCGGTCCCGAGTGTGGCCATTTTTTGTGGCACCAGGCGTCCGCTGATCCGAGCCCGGAGCGCGCGCGCCGGGACACCGTTCAACCCCTCGGTCGCGCTCCCGGCGCCGCCCAGCGTTTGCGGCCCTGCGTGGGGTTAGCGGCCCG
>JAUWNF010000635.1 GCA_030612785.1 Phycisphaerales bacterium | reverse complement strand
GGCCCAGGCGCTCGCGCGACGGTTCCGCGAGAACTTCGAGCAGTTCTCGGACGTCGACGAAACTATCCGCGCGGTCGGGCCGAAGGTGTAGCCGGCCGGTATGTCTGTCAATATCGGTCGCGTACTGACCGGGTGACTGCGTCCTGATGATCGACGGAGTGACGCCTGCCACAGGTCGTCTTGGGGAGAACCGGGAAATGATCGGTAACATGCGGGCTGTCTTAGCGGTCTTTACCGTTTCAATGTGTCTGCCGGCGGGTTGCAGTCAGCATTCTGAGGAAGTGGGATTAGAACCCCGGGTGGAGACACCTGCCGGAAACGCTGACGAAGAAACGGAGGTCGTCGAGGAGCGTTGGCCTGACGGGAAGCTACGACTGCGGAAGCACGTGCTGCGGAAGCCCGACGGCACCCTGGTGAATCACGGTCTATACGAACGCTGGCACGACAATGAACGCAAAGAGTACGAAGCACTGTTCGTGCACGGCAAAACGCAGGGAACCACAACGCGCTGGCACAAGAACGGCGAGGTGTGGACCCAACAAGAGTTCCTCGATGGCAAGCCGCACGGCCCGGGCTACATCTGGGACGAAAGCGGGAACATGCGCAAGGAAGAGAACTACGCCGATGGCCGGCCCCACGGCACATGGACAGTATGGGACAAGCACGGGAGGATAAAGTGTCAGCACACCTACGAACACGGCAACCCTGCGCCCGCAAAGAGCCGTGCCAACCCGGCCGTGACCACAACGAACCCCACCCGGCAACGCCCTGCTCCGGCCAACCCTGTGGATCACTGACCGCGGCGGCCGGCCGGGCAAGCCGGTAATCGTGGCCACGTAGATGCTCCAGAGCATGGTCGAGGAATGCTGAGCCGCGACTTTGCCGACAGCGGCATCAGCAAGGGCGAGTCGCTTCGAGCCCCAAAACAAACTTGGAGCATCTCTCCACGCGAACAGGAAACGCCGACGCCACGTCGCACAGGCATGAATGGGCAGCGGCGCTGCACTTGAGTTCGATGATTACGCGGTCTGCGAGTGGCGTCGTCCAGCGCAGGTTGGGCCGTGCGAAGCGCCTCTGGTCATACACGCGCAGATCGAAATCGAGCGTGGCGCGGATAGCCTCATCGGCGGTCTGATAGTACTCGCGCAGGTAGCTGGTTATCACTGTGGGACAGCGCGCCACGTCTAGATAGCGAGCCCACGCCTCGGGCAGATCCCGCCTGATGGCCGTCGTGATCTTCGACCACGGCTGTCTATCGAGGAGCAACGAACCGGCTAGAGAATACTGATGCTTCCAACCGACCATTCCCTGTTTGCGCTTGATCTCGAAGACGCCTTTCACAGGAGTCAAGCGCTTTCCGTACCAACGTACCCGGGCTTTGGTGCGCTCCGCGACACCGGAGAGATTCTCCTCGAGACTGCTCAGATCCTGAGTGTCGAAATAAAGGCTGTTCACCCGACGCGGAGGATAGAGCACGGCAAAGGCGGCTGGATGGGTCCGTAACCACGCACGAACCCGCGGCAGCTCACCGCGCGCTACATTGAGCTTCACTTCGTATCGCCGGCCGGAAACAGGAACGCCGCAGTCCAATGCACCCGTGCGACCTTCGATCATCTCGCTGTTCACGTGTTCGTCCACCCACGCAACGCCTTCGTTCAGTCGCGTTTCAGTTGCCGAAAACCTGCCACTCGGAAAGCGCCTCCGCATCCAGCGCCAGCGCCGTGTGCTCAACGCCATCGATGACGACCGACGAGCCGGTCTGTACCAGAACGGGACGTTGCGTGTCCGCAAACTCGACGCCCTCGGCCCGGATCGACGCGGAGCCGAACGCCGGCTTCTTCACGTACGCGGCCAGCCCGACCTGTGCGTCGCGGACTATTAGCTCCGCAACCCTCGTTCTTGACGCGTCCTTGCTCGCCACCGCGATACCCGCCGTTTGCACGATGATGTTCCTGGCGGTCACCTCGCTCCTCTCGCCGACCGAGAGGGCCTTGTCCGCCACCCGAACCGCGCGCAAGCCGTCAATGGCGATGGTGCTCCCGCTGACGTCTACCGCGTCGCCACCTATGTCCTCGAAGCGGCAAGCATTGATGCATCCCGTCACGAAATCGCCGTCAAAGGCGTCAGACCGACAGTCCGCAAATACGCAGTCGTGCAACTCCACCGCCGCGCGAATCACGTTGCGCGCATCTTCGCCGCGCTGATCGGCGCACTCGCCGTGCCTCATGGTGACGTCACTCTCGAAGAACGTAACGCCGCCGGTGAGCATCCAGCCCCCACGCATGATCCCCGAAGTTCCACGCACCACCGCGTGGCTCCAAGTCGCACGCCTCTTGGCCCCCCGCCCAACCCGCCCCCCCCCC
>JAUWNF010000480.1 GCA_030612785.1 Phycisphaerales bacterium | reverse complement strand
TACGCCCTGATTCCCTCACTGCGTTGGGCGTACCAACTCTTTTGCGTCGTGGGGATCGTTGCCGGAACGGCGAGCAACTATCTGCTGAGCAAGTACGTCGTCTTCGGTGCGGGCGCCGCGGACGATAAACCTGGGAGGGTGGATTCCACGCGTCGCGGCAAGAGATCCCCTTAGAACCTACCCTGGCAAGCTCGGTCGCGGGGGAAATGTAAAGCGTCGTTCGTGAAGCGTGAAGAGTGAAGCATCAAAAACACACGACATACGCTTCACAAAACACGCTTCACGAAACACGAGCCCAATGTTGTGCGTCCCAGACGCACCCTACTCGTCGGCCGTCACCTTCTCGTATTCCTCGTGGAGGTCCGGATCGCGCTGCTGCAAGTCGCTTTCGTCGCGGAAAACCTTGGTAACTTCGCTGTCACCCTTACGGATAATCACCTCGATCTCGCCGTCCGGGTTGACCCGAAAGCTGCGCGTGGTCTTGACGACGTCGAATCCGAAGCTGAACACCGAAGGCCCCTCGTCGTCGTGCTGGAAGAACGGATGCGCGGGCCAGCCCTTAAACTTGCAGCGCATGTGCTTGTGGGCTTCGTTCATACTCTTGTTGGCCTCTTCGACAGCCTTATGGGCCTCCTTGATGGCCGACTCGATCTGCACTTTCCACTCTTGGTGGCCCGGGAAGTCGAATTTAGCCCCCTCGTCACCGGCCCAGATATGCATATCCGCGTCACCGGGACCAATCTGGATATAAGCATGGGCCCCGCTGGTGGCCTGTTCGTAGATTTCGTAAGCCTCGGCATCGGCCTCCTTCAGCGCTGCGGCGTCGGCGTAGGTTTCTTCGCTCTCTTGGCCGTCGCCGTCGGTCCGCTTGACGGTGATCTCATCGCCATCTTCCTGCGCGATGGAGATGGTTTCACCGTCGCGCATGACGATGCAGTTGATGGATTCCTGGTTCTCGTCGGCGAAGACGTTGATGGTCATCGTGTCTCTGCCCGGGAGCAGCTTGCGGATTTCGTCCGGCAGGTTTTGCATCTCCGACAGATCGCCAAGGTCCTCTAGACGCCAAGAGCCGTCCTCGTCCTTGGAGAGGATTTTTCCCTGTGTCTTGATGGTCTCGCGGGTCAGCACGTCCGGTGCGAACTCGTGGATCCAATCCAGCTTCTCGTGCTGCGCACGTTTGGCCAGCGTGGCGTTTACGGTCAGTTCCTTTCCACTACGGAGGATCTTCAGCGTTACCTCCGTACCCGGCTCCGCGGCGCCGAGGGCCTTGGCCAATCCCGCGACACCGCCGGAGATGCCTTCGCCGTTCATCTCCGTAATGATGTCGAACTTCTGCAGCCCCGCCTCCTCTGCCGGGCTGTCGCGCACGATATTCGTAATCAGCAGACCGTCTTCACTGGAGGGTAGTTGCTCCGCCAGTGCGGGGGGCACCTCGGCCAGCAAAATGCCCAGCCAACCGCGGTTGGGGTCCGTGGTAATCTTCAACGTTCGGCCCCCCGACGCTTCCTTGACAACGATGGGCGAGGCCCCGTCGGGATCGGCGCTCGCGATGACTATCTTGTTCACCCCGCCGCTTTCTCCCTCCAGGTTTACCACAAGGGCGGCGGCCTCGAGAGCCACGCTTTCGGCGGCCTTCTCTTCCTCCAACGCGGCGCAGGGGTACACGTAGAACAACAGGGCCCCTAGCGCCAGTGTCACAGCCAGCAGTTTTGCGTTCATTCTCTTTACTCCTCGATTCGGATGGTGGTTATCAACTCGTTACAGGTCACCCCCCACCGGGCGAATCCGTGCTCGGGTACCCGGCTGCTCGCGCGTACGGGTGTGATTGACTTCGATCAGGTATATGTTCCCGTCGCTCCCTCTCACTCCGTAGACGCCCCGATCAACGGCGCGATCCACCCAGGTCGGGCGATAGCGGACCGGCACCATTCCCGCTGACGGCGTTGCACTGTAAATCCCGGGGATTGCCGGTTGCGGCACGAGCCCCACGGGCTGCTGCTCCGTAGTCGCAGCGAGGTTGTCCCTTTCCGCCAAGGAGGGGGCGTTCGGCGTCGGCGGCGCGTACACTAGGAAGACCGCGAGCAAGGCTGCCGCAACCGCTCCGGGCAGTAACCACCAGGCGCGGGTGTAGCCCGCGCGCGCGGACCGCCGCGGCAGCGTCAAGCTCGGCCCCGGCTCGTCCGCGAGCACCGCGCGCAAGGTGTTACCAGCCAGGGCATCGAGCTGTGCGGAGCGATCCATCATCTGCCGGGCTTGGGGACGTCGAAGCAACTCCCGGTCGAGTTCAAGCCGCTCGTCCTCGGTCAATTCGCCGTCCAGTGCCCGGTTGATCTGCCGCTCCAGGTTTTCGTCAATCTCGGACATGGTTAGACCTTACCTTGCAACATTTCGCGCAGTAGCCGCCGCGCTCGCACCAACCGCGTCTCCACCGTATCCACCGGCATTTCCAGAAGCTCGCCGATCTCCCGGTAGCTCCACCCTTCCAGATGCCGCAGCACGAAGGGCTCGCGGTATAGGGTCGGCAAGGATCGAATCGCGGTCAGCATCAGCTTCTCCTGCTCTTGCCCGATCAGTTGGTCAGCCGGCGTCTTCGCGGTTACCTTCGCTGGAGGATCGTCCGGCATCGGCTGGGCGACAGCGCGGTTTCGGGATACCGCCCTTCCGGCGTCAATCGCCGCGTTTCTGGCCAGGCGGTACAACCACGGGCGCCAGCGTTCGACGGCACGCAACTCGCCAATCCGGCTCCACACCGTCAGCCAAACCTGCTGGGTAACGTCCTCGACCCGGTCCGGATCGCCCAGCACACCGAAGATGACCCCTTTCACCCAGCGACCGTGTCGGCGCAGAAACTCCTCGAAGGCGTGACGATCGCCCTCGCGTATCGCCTCGATCACCGCCTGTTCGGGGTCAAAGTTGGCTGAGACGGCCATCGTCATCTTCACCCAATAGACGCCGGCCCCGCCGCTCCCCTGTCAACATTCCCGCCACAAAATACCTCCCCAGGCCCCGCAGGGCACGCCATCGGCCTTGCTAGCCGAACCGGGAACGTCCCGAAAAAGCGGCCCGCAACCCGGTGTCACCAGTGTAACACAGGGTCACGGGCCGCTCGAATGTGTTCGATATGAACTGTTCCGTGGGCCTATCGCCGGACTCGCCGCCGGCAGACCACCGCGCCGCCCAGAGCAAGCAGACTAAGCATACCCGGCTCCGGCGTGAAGGCTAGGTTGTCGAAGTCACCCGCCTCGTATTCGTCGAGTTGCCAGTTGTCGGACATCAGGACCACCTGTTCCGTAGTAGCGCCGGCGAAGACGCCCCCTTGGCTGCTGTAGATCAGGGAGCCGCCGTAGTAATAGTCGATCGCGTCGGCGAGCGGGTCAACCTCGATGAGGAGATTCCGGTACTCCCCGACGACCCAATCCGCGCCGGTATCGACGAAGGTCACCCCGGTGCCGGGCACGTCGTCCAGGACGTAGATGTCGCCCACGAAAAAGAACTTCACCCGGGCGGTCAGGAG
>JAUWNF010000090.1 GCA_030612785.1 Phycisphaerales bacterium | reverse complement strand
CCCGCGCAGCGCCGGCGTCTGGAATCGTCGGTGTACTCCGAAATGGGGTGGTTTCTAGTCAAGAACCGCAAGGTGCTGTGGGACCAGATCTCGGAGTTCACCTCGATGCGTTCGTCGGGGCAGGCGTTCACCCCCGAGCTGATCGCGCGGTGGACGCGCGAGTCGGAACCTCTCCTGGCGGATTTGCGCGAACGGTTGGACCGGACGGTGGAGTCGCTCGAAAAGACGATGACCCCTCAGCAGCGTGAGATTCTGAAGCGCGACCTGGAAAGCCTGGAGCGGCGTCAAGCCTGGATCGACGAGATGCGCCGGCGCTGGGCCGACGGCGGGTGGGAGCCCCGGGATTGGGGGCTGGAGAAAGACCCCGCCTACGCAAATTGGAAGTCGAACCCACAGCAACTGCGCCATCAGCGGCGACGGGCCGCGAGGCAGGCCGCCCGCGAACGCCGGGCGCTCATTGAGGCCGTCGACGAAACACTGTGGGCCCGTTACGTGCGGCAGTTCGTACGCAAGTATCAGCTCGACGAGGGGCAGAACCGCACCGCGTATTCCATCCTGCGCGAGCTTCAAGTCCGCGCTCGGGACTACAAGCAGTCCCGGCGCAAGGAAATCGAGCACCTGCCGCGCCACAAGTTGGCCACCGACCCGCTCGGCGAACCACTGAAGCGCATGTTCGCGGAGTTGAAAGCCCGCCTCGAGCCAATCCCCACCGCCGCCCAACGCGAAGCCGCCGACGGCAAGATGGATTAAGCGTAGAGATCAGATTAGGGTTCGCCCTCGGCGGGTCGCTTATCAGCACGTAGATAGGTTTCTCTGAGTTGCCGCAAGCCCTCGTCCGACAAAAGAACACACTCGTTTTGCCGGGCGCTGCCCGCTGCAACGTCTTTCGCGAAGGCCTGGCAGGTCGGGGCTCCGCATAGCCCGCAGTCGAGGCCGGGCAAAGCCTTGATGACCGCCTCTTCCGCTTTTACCCTTTTCACCCGTTCTTTCAGGCCGCCCACGCTTTTTTCCGTGGCGCGCGGCATGACCCGGCCCTTCAAGGAAAAGTCCTCATTGGGGTATCGCCTTTCTACCTCCGCCTCCAGTTCCGGGTTACGGTTGGGCAACTCAGCTATGAGGCGATGTATCTTACTGAGCGTGACATAGATGTTGTCTACCGTCAGGTTCCCGCTGATGCATCCACCCCAGCAGGCGTCGCATTCGAGGTACTCGATGTTGCGCAGCTTGCCTTTCTCGATGTCGTCGAAGACTTGGACGACGTTCGACAACCCGGTAACGGACATATAGCGATGACGGCGCAGGACGCGGCTCTGCCCCTGGCTTGCAGCCCAGCGCAGCATTTCACCGCTGCAGACCGGGCTGTCCGAGGAGATGTTCGTCCCCTCTTTTTCCCGTGTGCCCGTCAAGGCCAGGATTACGTTATACACGTCGGAAATCCCGACCGCGCCCTCGAGATTGCTTTTCGCGCCTTCGGCGGGCTTGAGAATAGAGGTGGTCTTCGCCTGACAAGGCGTTATGTAGATCGCGGCGATCTCGTCGGGATCAATGCCGAGCTCTTCGGAGTATTTCCGTTTGAGTTCCCGGCCGGCAAGTTCGCGCGGCGGCTGGATGTGGATAAGCTGATCGATCATGCTCGGGTACAGAACCTGAACCAGCCTCACGATTACCGGGCAGGAGATCGACAGCAGCGGATACGGCCCTTGCCATTTTTCCACATAGTCCTGGATGGCGCGGTTTACCAGGGCGAGTTCCACCGTAAAATCCCAGACCGCATCGAAGCCCAGGCCCTGCAGACCCGCGACGATATGCGCTGGCGATATTCCTACGGGGAACTGCCCGAACAGGACGGGCGACGGCACAGCCACCTTATACTTGTACTTGCCGATTTCGGCGAAGGAGCGGGTGGTGGCCTGGATCGCGCCGCTGGGACAGACCTTCAGGCAAAGCCCGCAGTCGATGCAGAGTTCGGGCAGGAGTCTCGCCTTGCCGCCCTTGACGCGAATCGCCTGTGTGGGGCAGGCCCGCATACAGGCGAGATGACCCGCGCATTTCTGCTCGTCAATGGTGAAACCGTGTGTTAACTCAGGCACTTGCATCCAGCCG
Organism: Phycisphaerales bacterium; assembly: GCA_030612785.1. GTDB lineage: Bacteria > Planctomycetota > Phycisphaerae > UBA1845 > UBA1845 > JAAEQG01. The sequence continues at coordinate 7,538 of JAUWNF010000090.1, read as the reverse complement.
TATCATTACGGAAACCGTAGTTCCCACGCCCACTTCGGATTCCAAGCCAAAGTCGTCTGAATTCTTTCTGATATTGGGCAGGCCCATTCCGAAGCCGAAGCCCATCTCGCGCATCTCATTGGTCGCGGTTGAGAAGCCTTCGGTGAGGGCCATGTCGATATCTTCTATCCCCGGGCCTTTGTCGGCTATCTCCAATCTGATGTCTTCATCAGTGAGGACGAAAGTGATCGTCCCCTCGGTGGCGTACATCACCACGTTCATCTCCGCCTCGAACGCAACGACAACCGTACGGTGAACGAGGTCCGAGTCTATGCCGATCCCCTTGAGGAGCTGCTTTATTTCGGTCGCGGTCTCGCCGGCCTTGTCGAAATCGCGCCCGTGGACCTGGTACGTCTTTCGTAGGAGCTCTTCAGCCACGGCTACATTCCACCTTTTAGCCCCAGTTCGCGCAGCATCCCACAGACGTCAAACATTCCCAGACCGGTCGCCAGCACGGGGATGTTGCTCTCTCGGGCGAGGTTGATTGCCTTATCGGCAGGGCGTTTTCCGCGGATATAGATTATCGCGCGAACGTTCGCAATGTCGGCGGTTCTCACTGACTGGATGTTGGTGAGGCCGGTTAGCATCAGTGCCCCGGGACGGGCAAAAGCCAGAATCTCGCTCATCCCGTCGGACGCGACGACGGTCTCGATTTCCATCGATAATTCGTCGTCCCCGGTCAACACGTCGCACTGAAGAACGTCCTTGATCTCAGCGAGCGTCATTACCGTTTCTCCGGGCGCCAAATGTCCTATCGCTTCCCCCACGCTGAAGTCCTTCCGTCGCCCCCGCCCTGGGCTTTATTCCGTCGCCGCTCCGCGGCTGGGAAAGCTATTAGCTTTCAGTTGTCTGAGTCGGGCCTAAGGACCCGACCTACTTGTTATCTTGTTGCCTCTTACGATTGCGTCTCGGTCCCTCTTCCACATTCTCCGTTCTCTCTGCGTCCTCAGCGTCTCTGCGTTCAATCCACTTCATCAGAGTCGCTCGCCGCGCTCGCCCTACGTTTTATTCGTAAGGTACTCGTGGATGTCTTTCGCAGCGTTCCTGGCGGCGCCCATGGCGCTGATGACCGTCGCCGCTCCGGTGACGACGTCTCCGCCGGCCCAGATCGCGTCACGCGAAGTCCGGCCGGTCGCTTCATCGGCCACGATGTTTCCTCTTCTACCGACCTCCATGCCCGGAGTAGTCATGGGGATGAGCGGGTTCGGGCTGTTCCCGATACTACACACCGCGGCGTCGACTTGCATCTTGAACTCAGAGCCCTCGATGGGGACGGGGCGGCGCCTGCCGGAATCGTCCGGCTCGCCCAGCTCCATCTTCAGGCATTCCATCTCGGTCAGCCAGCCGTGTTCATTGCCGATGAGCCTCAGCGGCAGCGTCAGAAAGTCGAAGATGACCCCCTCTTCTTCCGCGTTTTCCACCTCTTCGAGCCTGGCGGGGAGTTCCTCGCGGCTTCGGCGATAGACGATATGGACTTCGTCGGCCCCTAACCGTAGCGCGGTCCGCGCCGAGTCCATGGCAACATTTCCCCCGCCGAAGACGGCCACCCTTGACGGACGCTTGATCGGCGTGTCATACTCGGGGAAACGGAACCCCTTCATCAAGTTACAGCGGGTGAGGTACTCGTTCGCGGAATAGACCCCGTTCAGATTCTCGCCCGGTATCTCCATAAACCACGGAAGGCCCGCTCCGGCGCCAATGAAAACGGCGTCGAACTCCTGGAGCATTTTGTCTACTGTCTTGGTCTTCCCCACGATGTAGTCGGTATGGAGCTTTACGCCAAGGCTTTTCACGTACTCGACTTCGCGTCTTACGATGGATTTGGGCAGGCGGAATTCGGGTATGCCGTAAGTCAACACCCCTCCGGCATCGTGCAGGGCCTCATAGATCACCATCTCGTACCCGAGGAGGGCGAGGTCGTTCGCCACCGTGATGCCGGCCGGCCCGGCTCCGACAATCGCGATTCTCTTGCCCGTTGCGCGAGCGATTGCGGGCGTCTCGGTCTCTCCACTAGCGGCTTCCCAGTCCGCCAAAAAGCGCTCGAGCCGTCCGATCGCAACGGGTTCGCCCTTTTTGCCCAAGACGCACACCTTCTCGCACTGATCCTCCTGCGGACAAACGCGCCCACAGACGGCAGGGAGGGCGTTCGTTTCTTTTATCTTTTTGACGCCCGTAGCGAAGTCGCCTTCGACGATGCACTTGATAAAACCGGGGATGTCGATGGCGACTGGACAACCGTCTATGCAAACGGGCTTCTTGCATCCCAGGCAGCGTGAAGCCTCTTCCTGCGCGAGTTTTTCGGTATAGCCGAGCGCCACTTCGTCGAAGTTTCTAACGCGCTCGAACGGTTCCTGCTTGGGCATCGCCCGCCGCTGGTTGTCTATTCGTTTGGCCAACTCGCGCCACCTCCGTTGCTAAAAGTGGGCGGCGCAACCGCTCTTGCGGAGCGGATGCACTTCTTCGGGATTGTAGGTCTGCCGCCGCTTAAGGAACTCCTCCCAGTCGACCTCGTGTCCATCGAAGTCGGGGCCGTCGACGCACGCAAACTTCATCTTGCCAGCCACGGTCAGGCGGCAGACGCCGCACATGCCCGTGCCGTCGATCATGATCGGGTTCATGTTCACTATGGTTTTAATGGCCAGGGGCTGGGTGACCTCCGAGGTCTTCCGCATCAGGAACGTACAACCGTTGACGATAATGCGGTCGGGCCTGATCTTCTCCAGAGTCAGGATCTCGCCCAGGCGGCTGATGTGGCCCTTGTAGCCGGCGGTCCCATCACGAGTGACCTTTATGACCCGCTCGGAAACCTCCTCGAACCTGTCCTCCCAGTAGAGTAGATACGAGCTGCGCGCCTCCAGAAGCGTGTAAACCTTATTCCCCGCGTCTTTCAGAGCGCGGGCGATTGGATAGATGCTCCCGATCCCGTAGCAGCCGGCGACGCATAGCACCGTCCCAAAGTTGGCGATTTCGGTTTCATTCCCCAGCGGCCCCGCGTAAGTGGGGATACTGTCGCCCGGCTTGAGTCGCGCGAGTTTCGCCGTCGACGCCCCGCCCTGCATGAAGATGGAGGTCACCGTGTTGGCCTCGCGGTCCCAATCGGCGACCGAAAGGGGCGTGCGCTCGCCGAGTTCGTCGGCCCTTACGATGACGAAGTTTCCCGGCTGAACCGCCTGCACGACTTCCGGCGCCTCGACGGTAAACTCGTGAAGGTTCGGGACTATCATTCGGCGTTCGATGATTCGGTACATCCTCTCCTCCGAGCGTGCTATCTTTGAGCAGCGGAAGTTTTCCTGGGTGCGGGTTTCCTTCCAGGCCTCTTGCCGGTCGACTTGGCGGCCCGCACCGTTACTCTTACAGGATTCGTTTTCATCCGATAGAGCGGCTCGAGATTCGCGCGCTGCTCTAGGCCGCCGTAGACCACTGGGCGGTAAAAGTAGATCGCGCCCCGGGGGCATTCCGCGTCGGCCTTTGCCGTCCCCGTGACCGTGAGCTTGCCCATCGAGACGGCCATGGTCTGCCCAGACTTGATCCGAAGCTTGCGCAAGTCCTCGGGGTTAAGCCGGAAACCTTCTTCGAGAGCGAGTTCTTCGAGACCCTCCACCTTCGAGCTTAAATCTATCCCGCGATGCCCGAACCCGGCGGGCTCGGCGATCAAGAGGTAAGGGCCCGTACCGGCGATTCGGACGTTCCGCTTCTCTACTGGAAGTTTTGCTTTGGGCGCAAGTCTGCGCGGCTTCCGATCCGGTCTTGCAGGAAAACCGGGAATGCCGTTGCTGATCTCTTTCCGAACCGCTTTCGCGCTCTTGTATTTGAATTCAGAGCACTTCAGCTTTTCCGCCAATCGGCTGAAGATGAACCAGTCCGGCCGCGTGAAACCGGTGACCGCGCCGTCCGGAAGGTCCTCGATCCTGACGAGTTCCTGCACGCGCCCTTCGACGTTGGTGAGGGTCCCTTCCGCCTCCGCAAAACTCGCCGCGGGCAGGAACGCGTCAATGGCAAAAGGCGGATAGTAGATGCCCTGGGCAATCACATACTCGCAGTCCGGCCGCTCGAAGAAAGGCACCTCGCCGACCAGATAGATCACCTTTGGTTTTGCTCGGCCTTCGATTACGTCAGCGAGCGAGATACCCTTGCCCTTGGCTCTGGCGACGCCGGGGAGGAGTTCGCCCAAGGCGCCCAGTTCCAGTGCACCGCGGGTGTTCGCCCCGTTGTATAGAGGCATAAAGGTGGTGTTCTTCCGTCCGGCGAGCTTCCCCAGGGCATCGATCAACTCTTCGTTCGCGTCATACGCGAAGACCGTAGGCCCGATTACGATGGAGAGGTTTTGCCCGGAGGAGAGCGCACCTATGGCGTTTTCCAACACGCCGCTGTCGACACCGGTCTTTCTTGCAACGTCTTTGAAACCGCTACTCTTCTTATTGAGGTTTTGAGCGATGGCGTTGAGCAGGGCGCCTTCCTTACCCGGAGTGGGACGCAGCCAATGGTCCGTATAGCGTGCAAGGTTCGAGTCGCGCGCGTCGATGGTCACCAGATTCGCCCCGTCCTTCAGGGCCCGCCTTATTTCGACCCCAACGACTGAGAAGTAGAACCGAGAATCCAAACCGACGGCGATGATGGAGTCGGCTTTCCGGATCCCTTGCATCGATATGGGAAGCGAGAACAGCTTGGCCCAAAGCCCCAGCCCGCCGGGAAGCGAAGCGCGCGCCGGCGAATCGATGCTGTTCGATTTAAGGCAGGTGCGCACGAATTTCTGCGCGGCATAAAGACTCTCGTTGGTGAGATCGCCCGATGCGACCATCAGGAAGTCGGTCGGTTTCAGACCTTTCAGTTTTCCCGCGACCTCACTTAGGGTCTCCTCCCAGGTGACTTCCCGGAAATACTTGCCGCGTCGGAGCATGGGCTTCTTCGCCCGTGTGTGGTGGTGGGTTGCCTCGGGCAAACAGAACCTTCCGCGCACACAAAGCTGTCCGTCGGTGATTTCGGGGGCGAGATTGGCGTGGACCTTGGAAAGGCGGCCGTCTTTGTGATGAAGCTCCAGTTGGCAGCCGATGCCGCAGAAGGGGCAGGTCGAGACCTCGACGCCGTCGGGCTTCCCGTCCCATTTCGAGCCTTTGTCGGCGAGCGACCCGGTGGGGCACACCGACACACACGCGCCGCAGAATTCGCAACCGGCCTCGGTGTGGGTTCTCCCGAAAGCCGGGCCGACCTGGGCCTGCGGGCCGCGGAACTTAAACGCCAGGACGCTCGTCCCTCGGACCTCCTGGCACATCCTGACACACCGGCCGCAGAGAATGCAGATGTTGTAGTCCCGGTCGAAGAACGGGTCGTCGTGCTCGACCTCGTACCCGCGATAGTAGATCGGGTACTCGATGTCGGTGACCCCGAGCTGTTCGACGACCTCCTGAAGCTCGCATTGGGCGTCGTTCGGGCAATACCGGCAACCGGTCGTCACCCCGACTTTCCTGATGGTGTATTGGCTCTCGCGGCATTCCTCCTTTTCGTCGCAGACCAGGCAACTCGAAGGGTGCTCGCTGAGGATGAGCTGGAGGATTTCTTTCCTCATTTCGCGGAGCGTGGCCGTGTCGGTCAGGACTTTCATCCCTTCGGCGGCGATGGTGCTGCACGAGAGCGGGTAGCCGCGCATCCCTTCGATTTCGACGATGCACATCCGGCAACCGCCGAAAGGGGTGAGGTCTTTGTGCGAGCAGAGCGAGGGGATGTAGATGCCGTTTAACTCGGCGGCCCGCAGGACGGTAGCGCCTTCGGGAAAGGAGACCTCGTGGTGGTTGATCTCCATTTTGCGTGTGCACGCCTTCTTCGAGCTCACGTTATCCTCCCGATTCAATTATGATGGCGTCGCCGGCGATGGCATCGAAGCGGCAGATTTCGTAGCAGGACCGGCATTTGATGCATTTCTCTTCGTCAAGGTTGTGCGGCTCGGAGCGGGGCCCGGTAATGGCCCCCGTGGGACAAACCTGTACGCAGCGCTGGCAACCCGTGCATTTGTCCTTGATGATGCGATAGACCACCAGATCACGGCAGACCGCCGCCGGACAGCGCTTGTCCCTGATGTGCGCCAAAAACTCGTCGCGGAAGTACTTGAGCGATGAGAGCACCGGGTTCGGGGCTGTTTGCCCGAGCCCACAGAGTGAACCTCCTTTTATGGCGCCGGCGAGCTTTTCGAGCTTGGCGATGTCTTCGAGTTCGCCCTTGCCTTGGCAGATCCTCTCGAGTATGTGGACGAGGTGCTTCGTTCCCACCCGGCACGGCACACATTTGCCGCACGATTCCTCCTGCGTAAAGCTCAGGAAATACTTCGCCGTATCGACGATGCAAGTGTCTTTGTCAACGACGATAAGACCACCGGAGCCCATGATCGAGCCGGCGGCGGCGAGGTTCTCGTAGTCGATGGGCGTATCCAGAAACTCCTCACTCAAACACCCGCCCGAGGGACCGCCCGTTTGCACGGCCTTGAAGTCTTTGACCAGACCGCCGCCAATATCGTATATGACCTGGCGAAGGGTCATCCCGAGCGGGACTTCGATAAGCCCCGTACGCCTCACCTTTCCGACGAGGCTGAACGTCTTGGTCCCTTTCGAGGTCTCCGTCCCGTACTGATTGTACCACTCCGGGCCGTTACGGATTATGTTGGGAAGAGTCCCGAGCGTCTCGACGTTATTGATGATCGTCGGGTTGCCCCATAACCCCTCAACCGCAGGGAATGGCGGCCGGGTGCGCGGCATCCCTCTCTTGCCCTCGATAGAGGCGATCAGGGCCGTTTCCTCACCGCATACGAACGCCCCGGCCCCTTCTTTGATCTTAATCTCGAAGCTGAAAGCGCTCCCCAGGATGTTATCGCCCAGCAGCCCGAGTTTCCGCATTTGCGCTATGGCATGCTTTAGCCGTTCGATCGCCAGGGGGTACTCCGCACGGATGTAGAGGTATCCCCTGCTCGCGCCGATGGCGTATGCCGCGATCAGCATCCCTTCGAGGAGAGCGTGGGGGTCACCCTCGATGAGGGAGCGGTTCATAAAGGCGCCCGGGTCACCCTCGTCGGCATTGCATATCAGATAGCGTTGGTCGCTTTCGGTCTCGCGGCAGAAGAGCCACTTGCGCCACGTGGGGAACCCCGCGCCGCCGCGGCCTCGGAGCCCCGCGTCCTTTACGATCTCGATGAGTTCCTTCCAGGGCAGCGCAAGGCATTTTTCGATTCCCTTGTAGCCGTCCCGCGCAAGGTAATGGTCGATATCCTCCGGGTCGATGATCCCGCAGTTCCTGAGCACGATGCGCACCTGGGGTGCCAGCATCGGCTGGTCATAAAACCGCGGCACGCCATCGAGATCCTCGTCGCCGAAGTGCCCGGCAAGATGCAACCGCGGTATTCCATTGTCTTGGAGGAAGGAATCGAGGATCGTCACCACGGGCTTCGGGGTGATGTGCGAGTAGCGCACGCGCGGCTTGTCCGGCATCTGGATATCGACCAGGGGCTCGAGATAGCA
>JAUWNF010000540.1 GCA_030612785.1 Phycisphaerales bacterium | reverse complement strand
TGATGCGGAAGGAAGCGGCGCAAATGGAGAACCCCGGTGGCCACTCGTTGCTTCCGATCACACTGCGGGAGACCCATAACTCTCTACCTTGGGCTACCTCGGGGCGTCCGAATATGATAATCGGCAGTACGGCAGGCCGCCATCAGGTGAGTTCCCGTGTCTCCTGGGCGTCGATGTCGGCCCTCGAACATTGCGGACCTTCGGTCGTAGGATTATAATAAACTCTCTGTACCGTGGGGACCTGAAATACCGAACATTGACAGGGGTGGCAGGCTGCGGTTGCGACTAATCCCTGCCGGCCTGACGACACAGGTGGATAGGTAAAAATGGGGATGATGCTCTCGTTGAAAGCTCGAAGGGTCCTGCCCCTGGCGGGTATCACCTTCTTAGTGTTGGCAGCGCCGGCGCAGGCCTACATCGGGCCTGGAGCCGGCTTTGCCGTGCTCTCGTCCGCGTTGGTGATCTTTGGGGCGATGGCCTCGGCGGTGCTCATGTTGTTCACCTGGCCGATCCGTTGGTGCATCCGTGCCTACAAAGGGCGCAAGGCCCTCGCCCGCGCCCGAGTCAAGCGCGTGGTCATCCTCGGGCTCGACGGCATGGAGCCCACCCTGGTGGAGCAGTACATGGCCGAGGGCAAGCTGCCCAACCTGGTCCGCCTGCGGGAGCAGGGCTGCTACCACCGCCTGGCCACCACTCTGCCGGCCCTCACCCCGGTGGCCTGGGCGTCGTTCCTGACCGGGTCGAACCCGGGCAAGCACAACGTTTTCGATTTTCTGCCCCGGGACAAGCGGAACTACCTGCCGGTTCTCTCTTCGGTACACATCTCCGGCGGCAAGAAGCCCTCAATAACGCTGATGCGCAAGGGTAAGCCGTTCTGGAACATCCTGGGCGAGCATGGGATTTTCAGCAGTATCATCCGCGTGCCGATCACCTTTCCGCCGGAGCGGCTCCGCGGAGTGCTGTTGTCCGCCATGTGCGTGCCTGACTTGCGTGGGAGCCAGGGCACCTTTTCCTTTTATAGCACGCGGCCCCGCGAGGAAGACGTGTACGAAGGCGGCGAGCAGATTCGCGTGACCCGCGAGGGCAACCGCGTTTCCTCCGAGTTGGTGGGCCCGCAACTGCCCAAGAACGGGAGCAAGATTACGCTCAAGTGCCCTTTCACCGTCGAGATCGACGACGCCAACGAGCGGGTGACGATCTCGGTCGGTGAGACGACGTTTTCTCTCGGCCGAAGGGAATACAGCTCATGGGTTTCGGTGACCTTCGACGGCGGGTTCCGCCAGAAGGTTCACGGTATCTGCCAGTTCCAACTGCGCAATACCAAGCCCCAGTTTGAGCTCTACGTAACCCCCATTCAGATCGACCCGGAGAACCCGGCGTTCCCGATCGCTTTCCCCACGGTGTACAGCGTGTACCTGTCCAAGAGTCAGGGCCCCTTCGCCACGCTGGGGTTTGCCGAGGACACCTGGGCCCTCAACGAGCGGATTCTCGAAGACCCGGGCTTTCTGCATCAGTGCCTTGAGGCGGACCAAGAGCGCGAAATCATGCTCAACGACGCGCTGAACAAGGTGCGGCGCGGGTTGGTGGTCTGCGTCTTCGACAGCACGGATCGGGTCAATCACATGTACTGGCGGTACCTCGACCCGAACCATCCTGCCCGGGAAGGATTCGGCGACGAGAAGCTCGCCAACGCCATCCCCGAACACTATGCCCGCATCGACGAGATGATCGGGCGGGCGATGGCCAAGTGTGACGATCCCGACACCGTCCTGATGGTCCTCTCGGATCACGGGGCTAAATCGTTCCGGCGGGGCATCGACGTCAACCGCTGGCTGATCGAGAACGGGTACATGACGCTCAAGCCCGATGCCCAGCCCGGGGCCAAGTACCTCGCCAACGTGGACTGGTCCCGGACCCGGGTCTTCGGCTCGGGATTGGCGGGCATCTACCTGAACCTCAAGGGGCGCGAAGCCCAGGGCATTGTGGAGCCCGGCGCGGAAGCGGATGCCCTGCGCGACGAGATTTGCGAGAAGCTCGCGGGCCTGACCGATCCCAAGACCGGCGAAGTCGCGATTGTCAAGGTATACAACTGCCTCGAGCACTACAGCGGCCCGTACAAAGGCGAAGCCCCCGACCTGATGGCTGGCTACAACGAGGGTTACCGGGTGTCGTGGGAGGCCGCCATCGGCGAGATCACCGACGCGGTATTCCACGACAACACCAAGGCCTGGAGTGCCGACCACCTGCTCGATCCCAAGCTGGTGCCCGGCATGTTCTTCTGCAACCGGGATATCGACGGCGCGAATCCGCACATCATGGACCTGGGGCCGACCACGCTGGAACTGTTCGGGGTGGATACGCCGGCCTTTATGGACGGGCGACCGCTGAAGGTGGCCGACCTCGGCGTCCGTTTCAACGGCAAGACACAAACCGCCACGGTGTCCGTGGCAACGGGGGAGAACTAATGGTGGGCTCGGTGGGACTGGGAAGTAGCGGCCTGCGTCTCGCAGGCCGACGGCTGGCGAGGACGCCGGTCACTGCACTGATGCTGGCGGCGGTCGCAGCGCTGGCGGTGCTGCTGCTGCCGTCGTGTGCCAAACCGGACAACTCCAACGGCAAACAGGTCATCGTGGTGGGGTTCGACGGGATGGAGCCGAATCTCACCCGTGAGATGATGCTGGCCGGTCGCCTGCCAAACTTCAGCCGCCTGTGGGAAATGGGCGGCGAGCAGGGCGGGTTCCGATCCCTGGAGACCACGATCCCGCCGCAGAGCCCGGTGGCGTGGTCCACTATGATCACCGGACGGAACCCCGGCGGTCACGGGATCTTCGATTTCATTCATCGCGATCCCGCGCCGGAGGAGGGTCCGCCGATCAGGCTATACGCGTCCCACGCGGGCCCCGGGCAGAGCGGCTGGGTAGTGCCGCTTCTGGGTTGGAGAATAGGAGAGCACTGGGACATCCCGCTCGCGGCCCGCTTCGGGTACAAAATCCCCATGTTCCCTGCGGAGGAGCGGCTGTTGCGCCACGGGAAGCCCTTCTGGCAGTGTCTCACCGAGGCCGGCATCCCCACGTGGATCTACCGCATGCCCAGCAACTACCCGCTGGTCGAGTCCGAGGGCGCCGAGTTCCATTGCCTCACGGACATGGGCACACCGGACCTGAAGCAG
>JAUWNF010000702.1 GCA_030612785.1 Phycisphaerales bacterium | reverse complement strand
GCGCTCTCGAGCTTTTACGCTTGTGGAACTGCTGGTGGTTGTCTCGATCATCGCGTTGTTGATCGCGATTCTGCTCCCCTCGTTGCGCAAGGCGCGCGAACAGGCCAAGCTGGCGACGTGCATGGCCAACATGACCGGCCTCGCCAAGGCAGGTTTGGTTTATGCCGCGGATGATCCCGGCGAGAACATGATCCCCGTACCGAACACGGATTACCTGCCCCAGGCGTCAGGCTCCATTGAGTGGGGCGGCAAGTCCGGCATCGGGCAACCCCAAAGCGAGGGAGATCTGGTCCAGTCGATTTTCGGCACCGCGGCATTTCGCGGCCCCGCCCACCGGCCGTTGAACTCTTCGCTGTTCAAGGGCGGTTTCCCGAACTATAACCCCGCGGACGGCGAACCCAATCCCGGACCGGGCAACGAGAATTACCTCAACGACACGAAGTTGGATCTGGGCATTTATCATTGCCCGTCGGATACGGGATACGCCGGCGGCGGCTTCTTGTACACTGCGCACGACGGCAGAGAGACCGACCGCAACGAGACGGAGTTCAAGGAAGAAGGGCTCACCGCGTACAACCACTACGGGACCAGCTACGGCGCCAACGTGTTCTGGATCACAGGCGGCTTGGAGGGGAAGCAGCTCCGCAGTCAGTCGGTCTACCTGACGCCGCTTTCGCGGGTCCCTTCTCCGGCGGCGTCGATCGCTTATCTGGAGGTGCCCGCACGCTACGCCCACTTATGGGGCAGTTGGGCCGGTTCTGGACTCGAGTGGGCCCACTACGAGGACCGGGTGTACCACAATAAGGCGACCATCCCCGGTTGGCACCGGCAACCGTTTAACTTCGACGTGGCGTTTGCGGACGGTCACGCCGCGACCGTGGAAATGAAGGGCTGTTTCCGTCCTCCACCCGATCTGGGGCGGTCTAATTACCCTGCCGACGGCAGCGACAGAGATCCATACTTGCTCTACCGAGGCGTGACCATGCGCGGTCCGGGATGGCAGTTGGACACGCTGCCCGCGGCGTCCGTGCTCACGCGGTACTTTGCGCCTTAAGGGAGGTCACTGAGCGATGGCTAAGCAGAACACGACGACAGTGATTGCGTCAATTGCGGTCCTGATACTTGCCGGTGTCGGGGCGTGGTTTTTCTTCGCCGACTCCCCTGCCATAGTAATGCAGCCAGTCGTCCTGAACGATAACCCGGACGACCACGCGCAGGCGGACCCCAAGAAGGAGCCCAAAAGGGGCGGACGGAACCGCAGTGAACCCGAAGACGTCAAGATCGACGACAAGAAGAAGGACAAACCCTTCGACGAATGGACGGATGAGGAAATCAAGCGGCGAACCGGCCGCACGGACCTTCCCGGCGGTGTGGCGCCGTGACACCGCTATTCGTCCGCCGTGCGGTATAACCCGCGCTCGCACGCTACGGTGAACGCTTCCGCCGAACTCTTGAGCCTTTCCCAGGCCTGGCGGATGCGGTCGGCTTCGGCGGGGTCCACCTCACCGTCGTCTTCAATCGATCTGGTGACGGTGATGAGCAGTTGGCTGAACTCCTGGACCAGCCGCTGCGTGGTCATCAGCAGTTCAGTTTGTATGTCGCTGTCGGATGGCGTGGGATTGGATACAAAGAACCCGCCGCTCTCGTGACAGAGCCAGTTCACCACGTCGGTGCTGCGGGGGGCTTTGACGATGTCGGCCAGCCGATCGAGGGGGTTGCGGGCCCCGCTGGCATCGGGGTCGTCCTGGGATGATTCCTGGCACCATTTGTAGATCAGGGCCGGGGACAACCGCAGGGCGCCGG
>JAUWNF010000459.1 GCA_030612785.1 Phycisphaerales bacterium | reverse complement strand
CTGCTTCAGTATAGAGTTGGTGCAGGGGCGTTGTCTCTAGTTGAAGGTGCGCATCGACTAGACGAATTGAAGGAACGGGGGTGGGCGTCCGTTGTTCCGCGCTCGACGCCTCGCCTTCCGCAGGGCTTGTAACGCCGGTCGGCTTAGTCTCCTGAGCGGTCTTGACGACTATTGTGTTTTTCTCTGGACCGATCGCGCTCAAGATCAAGAGGCACTCACGGCGTTCTACGGAATCAGTTCCTATCTGAATCCGGGGCTCACTCCCTGTCTCAGCACGCCAGAACACCCAGCGTGTTACCTGTCCAACTCCAGTCCGCCGTTGAGCAACTTGGCTGACAGCCCCCTGTGGGTTCGGATTCGCCGCGATGTAGAGCGCGTCAAGTACCGTGCTCTTGCCCGAGCCGTTGGGACCGACCAGGATGGTGAGCGGGGCCAAGTCATCGAGCTTTCCCTCGCGGATGCCACGCAGACCCTTGATTTCGATGGAGCGAATCACGGCTTAGCTTCCTACGTTCTCAGAAATGAGCCATCTCCACGGCGCGGCACAGCGGCATATCCAACCGCGCTCGGGGTCATCTCCCAATCCACAGCATAACCGGAAGGGCACATTAGGCCAACAGTTGGCCACCTCGTTGCCTGACCGGCGGGACGGCCGGGCTCGCATTCCTCGTTAGACCCGTCTTCGGCTGATTCTCGGGGTTCGTTCGATTTGCCTGGCGCGGAGCTTGAGACCGCAGAGCGCCAGCAGCGTAAGCGGCAGGAAGGTTAGCAGGCCGGCGCCGCAGAGGCCGGCTCCGCAAGGGGAGGCGTTTCCGTCCGTCGACGCGGAGGGTCCGGACGGCGCCGGCGGCGCAGCCGGCTCTTCCCCGGCGAGTAGAGTGGGTATCAAATCGGTCACCTTGCGGCTCGCGCCGGTCTGACCGCCGAAGTCATCGAGCGTGTGGCCTGCGTTGCTCACGAGCGACAACTTGCTGAAGACGCCGGCCGCGCTTAGCGCGGCGTCCATCCGCACCGAGTGTTCATAGGGCACCACATTATCCTGCCGACCGTGGTAGAGGGCCGTCGGGGCGTCGTCGGTGGAAACATGGTTGATGGGTGAGGCGTCTTCGAGCATCTCCCTGGCCACGCTGCGAGAGGTCACGCCCAATAATAGCTCGACCGCCTCGGCATCGTTCTCAATGCGCGCTTGAAAAACCAGGTCGGAAAGGCCGAAGAACGACACCACACCGTCGATGGCGTATCCACCGGGCGGCGGCGCCAGCGGCTCAAAGCCTTCCACCCCCGCGGTAGTGCCCAGCATCATCGCCAGGTGCGCCCCGGCGGAGGTTCCGACCGCCACAATGGTCGGCGGCAAGTCGTATTCGCCGCCCGCCTCACGAATCCACCGGACCACGGCCTTGACGTCATAGATCACCTGGGGGAACGATGGAGCGTCCTCGGTCGCCAGGGTATAATTGCACGCCACCACGGGGTAGCCCGCGTCGGCCGTCGTTGTATGGAAAACATCCTGGTTGGCTTTGTCGCCCGCGGTCCACCCCCCACCGTGGATGAACAGAACCGTAGCGGCCTCGGAAGGGACCCCCTCGTCCGGTAGGTACACGTCGAGGAAGCTGTCCTTGCCGCCAGGTGATTCATAGGGGATATCCAAGATGACCCGGGCAGCCGACGCGGTGGCGGACATCCCCAAAGTAATGACCGCACCACACCCCAGCATCAACAATAGTAGCGCTTGCTTGGACCTGCTCATCCGTTGACTGGCTCCTCTAACGTTCACTTGGGCCGGTGGATCACGCACACGGTTCCTGTCGTAATACTATATTGCTCCGCCCAGGTGTCCAGCAGGGGGCCGCGGCAGCGATCTAGTCTCGGGAAAGGATGCCAGGTGAGCCACCGACCTTCACTACGTGTTCGGCTCGTGTTCTTCCGCCGAGGCGGCACACTTCCAGCATTCGGAGAACTGGTTTTCGATTCTCTCGCCGCACGTCGGACAAACCCAGAACGAAGGATTGGAGAGGGTGTGGCCACAGGCCGGACACGCCGGCTCCATCAATCCCGTCACGTTGTGGCCACATCTCTCGCAGAAGACCCAAGACGAAGGCACAGTGAACGAAAGCCCGCATTCCGGACAGCGCGGCTCGCTTAAACCCGTAAGGTTGTATCCGCACTGCTCACAATGGAAGGTAGCCCCACGGTTTCGGCGACCGACGATCAGGCTACGCGCCCGGTCGTAATCGTCATCGTTGTACTACCTCTCGTACGAATCCCGCCCGCAGCCGGGCGCCACCGGACACGGGCGGAATCAAGTTGACCACAAATGGCAAGCTAAGCCCTTTTTACGGAGATCTTCCTGGGTACCAAGGCCTCGCTCTTGGGCAGATGCAGCGTTAGCACACCGTCAGTGAACTCCGCCTCGATTCTGTCCGCGTCGATGCCTTCGCCCACCTGGAAGCTGCGCGAGAAGTCGCCCACGCCGTATTCGTGGGTCAGGTACGGCGTCGCATCTTCGTCCCGACGCGGACGCACCCGGGCGTGAATCGACAGGACTCCATTTTCGAGATTGATGTCGATGTTCTCCGCCTTGGCGCCGGGGAGGTCGGCTTGCAACAACAACTCGTCATTCTGCTCGACGATATCCACGTTGGGGCGGTAGACCCGCCCGCTGCGCGTACGTTCCGCTTGCACAACTTCGCTTTCGCGTTTTTCAATTGTGGTATCGTTATCCATCGCTATTACCTCCATTCCTGGATTCGGTTTCAGAACTCTTCGCAAGTAGCCGGCGCGGGATTCACGCCCACGACTCTTGCAGGATTGAGACCGGCGCTAGTCGGTCGTCACGCTGATCTTGCGCATCTTGGCCGCTTCAGCCTTGGGCAGCACGATCGTCAGCACCCCATCGTTCAGCGTGGCTTCGACCTTGTCTGGGTTGACGTCCGCCGGAAGCGTGAGCACGCGCACGAACTCACCTGCGCCGCGCTCCTGACGATGATACATGAGGTCCTCGCCGTCCAGCACCTTGCGCTGCCCCTTGATGGTCAGTTCGTTGCCCGAGGCGTAGATCTCGAGGTCCTTCATGCTCACGCCGGGGATCTCAGCCTCGACATGAAAACACTCACCGTCCTCCCAGACGTTCAGCGCAGGGAATACCCGCGTGTACGGCCACAGACCGCGGTCTAGCCCGGTAGAAAACCGATCCAGCACGCTCTCCACCTCGCGCCGAAGCTCCGAGAGTGGAGCCATCCGATTGATTGGGTGAAACAGCATCATCGCTCCATCTCCTTTTCGTAAAGCCTGCACATCTCCGGGTCGCCACATCGGCGACCTCCGCAGGAACAGCTAAGCAAACGTTGTGCCAGACTCGCGACCGAGTGTAACTAACTCTCGTTCAACGAGTTATGAATCGCATCAGGAACGCGGGCCGCGGGAACCCGGACATATTGTCGGTCGTGTCAGCAGTCAAATTGTCCCGCCCACCGTTGCTTTCACAAAAACATGGCGAAACCTACAGAAATAATGCGCGAGAATGGAGACGCAACTACCGCGCCCCACCCGACGCGGATTCCGTGAAAAAACTACGGCGGCAAAGCTGGAGCCGCAACTCCAGTTCCAGCCCTTACC
>JAUWNF010000603.1 GCA_030612785.1 Phycisphaerales bacterium | reverse complement strand
GGTACCGGCTAACGCGCAGGGCCACGCGCGAGAAGCTCTTCAGGATGGCCCGGCACGCGTAGGTGCTGAACTTGAATCCGCGACCACAGTCGAACTTGTCCACGCTGCGCAGTAGGGCCATATTCCCTTCGCTGATTAACTCGTTGTAGTCGATCGAAGCCAGCCGGGTTCGTTTGGCCATCGCCATGACCAGCGGGAGATTCACGCCGGCGATCGTGCTGCGTGCATCCAACGCGCGGTGGGCCCAACCCAGGAACTGCCGTGTTGCCTTCGCAGTCAACGGTCTCCCCGCGTAATGTTCTTGCAGTTGGCCGAGACGCATACGGGCGTAGTTGTATCGCAAGAAGAGCCAACGCTCCTGTGCGGTCGTCAAGGTGGGGATCCTCCCCCCACTGGCCGACTTGGTCACCACGGGCTCCGACGGGACGAACCGGGTCGCACCGGGCGAGGTCAGTTCAGCCCGGGCGCCGAACAGGGCTTCTTCTGCCTGGGGCTCGTGAAGGTCCGTGTGGTCCGTGTACGCCACCGGCTCCTCCAGAAAGTGTCCCAGCACAAACCGGTCATCGGGGCTCAGAGACTGGAGCACGCCGCGCCTGGGGGAACTCGGCCCCCAAGGCGGCTTGGTGGCCTTCTCCGGAGATTCGGCTGTCGTTAGTCGCACCGCCATGGCTGTCTCCTGGGCGTCCCGAGCCCGGGGGTTCGGGCTTCCGCGCCGGGCGAATCTCGGGCCCTCTCTCTCTTCTACGTCCGAGATTCGCCCGCTGTGCGAGATCATTGCAACAACTGTGCAACAAACCACACGCAAATACGCGGAAACACCAACTCTTATCTAATGCGGGAGAAACCAGCGTGGGGAGCCTACTACCACACCAACTATACAACACGAAACGTGTCCAGGCAAATCAAGACCGTGGAGGGAGTTCGCCCCAGGCGGGAATTGTAAGTGTCAGATAATGTCTGTATCTGTCACTTGATTTCGGGGCTCGACGGTGGGGTGGCGAATAGTCCGCTACTCGTGGCGCAGGGCCTCAATGGGATCGAGCTTCGAAGCCGACACCGCCGGGTACATGCCGAACAACACCCCTACCGCCACGCACAGACCGAAGCTGATCCCCACCGACCACGGCTGAATGATGGCCTCACCCCACGCCGCGATCCGGTTGATGCCCGTGGCCCCTAAACACCCCAGCAGCACCCCGACGACCCCACCGGCCATCGAGAGCACCACCGTCTCCACCAGGAATTGCACGGCGATGTCGCGCTGCTTGGCCCCCAAGGCGCGGCGAATGCCGATCTCGCGCGTACGTTCGGTCACGGTGGCCAGCATGATGTTCATGATGCCGATGCCGCCCACCAGAAGTGAAATGCCCGCGATGAATCCCAACAACAATTGCGAGTTGCGCTTCTTCTTCTCGGCAAGCTGCAAGCGGGCCAGTGGAACGCGGACGTCGTAATCGACCGTCTCGTGGTTGTGCTCGAAGACCCGCCGGGCCATCTCGGCCACCGTGAGCACGTTTTCGAGGGTGTCTACGGCGACGTACAACCCGGACAGCTCCACCTTGAAAACTTCCCAGGCGCCGCTGACGGGCCGCACGGTGCTGTCGCTGTAGCGGGCCTCGGCCGTGGTCAAGGGGATTATCACCTCGCGGTTCAGGTCGCGCTCCTCGACCCCGCGCATCGGGGCCCCCGCGGTCTGAACCCGGGCCAGGACACCGACCACCTTGTACGGCTGGGTATCCTCATGCCGTTCCACAAAAACGGTCTGACCGATGGGGTCGTCGAAGCCGAAGAGACTCTTGCGCACCTCGTCGCCGATGACACAGGTTTGCTTCTTGTCGGTGAGATCTTCGGCGGACAGCAGCCGGCCGCGGCTGGACGAAACGTTGACTACCTCAAAAAACTCCGGCGTCGTTCCCGTCACCGTGCAATGAAACCGTTTGTCGTGACGATAAACCGAATCGGAAATCTCCCGGAGCGAAACCACGCTGTCCACGTGCGGAATGGTGTGGGCGATCAGGTCGCGGTCCGCGCGGGTGATGCCGTACTCCAGCATCAACTTGGTGCTCTTGGACATCTGAGTTTCGTGCTTGGGCTTGACCGAAGTGATGATGATGTTGCGGGTGCCCAGCGCGTTGATCAGCCGCAGTTCATCCGCCGAGGCGCCCTCGCTGATCGACAGCATGCAGATCACCGCCGCCACCCCGAAGATGATGCCCAAGGCAGTCAGCAATGCCCGTAGCTTGTGCAACCAGAGATTGCCGATACCCAGCAGGAAAGTCTCGATGCGAAGCGGGCTCATCGCACTCTATGATACAGGTTCCCCTGCGCCGGCCAAGGCAGCCGATCGTCAAAACATGTCAGCCCAGCTTAGAGCAGCCTTCGGCCGCAACCAAAGGCAACAGGTAACACGCAATAGGCAATAGGCAATAGGCGGGTGCCCCATCCCGTTTCGCCGGCCACTGGGGCCGGCGATCGGGGTGGGGGACGAAGCTCACATGACCGCCTCCCGGTTGTGAGTTTTTCCGCGCGTACCGGTTGCCGGACGGAGTCCGGTGCCGTACGGCGGATTAACCGAGAAACAATCGGTCAGTGATCTCGATTCGCTCTTGCAAACCCGGCGGAATTGACGATGATGCTGGGGGTTCCGTTGGCGCGGA
>JAUWNF010000260.1 GCA_030612785.1 Phycisphaerales bacterium | reverse complement strand
CCGGCGCGGCACCGGCTTACGGAGTCGCCCCGTATTACGCCCCCCCCTCAGGCGAGTCTGAAATGCAGATGCTCCAAGCCCAGGCGGAGAATCTTCAAGGCGCGCTCGATGAGATCCGGAAACGGATTACGGAGATCGAAGGGACCCAGGAAAAAGCGGGTTGACCATGCCTAGAGGTGACGGAACTGGACCGGCGGGAGCTGGTGGTCGCGGTCGCGGCGGCGGCCGTGGAATGGGACGTGGGCTTGGCAGGGGGCGCGGGCAAGGCCGACGTATGCGGCGAAACCTCCAAGCAGGTGTGGGCAATCAAATGGTAGGACCGCCAGGTGTTCTGGTGTCGACGCCAGGCCGCAATGCCACGCCCGTGGCGTACGTGGATGAACAAGCGTGCAAGCTTTGCGGTGCCTGTCAGGCAGTTTGTCCGACGGAGGCAATTACACTCGGTGAGGTCGCCGTGAGGGTCAACGCCGAGGTATGCTGCGGTTGCGGGGCCTGTGTAGAAGTGTGCCCGAACGGAGCCATCAGGCTGAACTGAAGCATCCGGTCGCCGCCAGGAAGTTCGTCAAGAGACGGGAAATGGCGACATGCTCGTACATTACTCCTAGCGCGGAACAACACTGAGGCAAGGGACACATGGGATTTCTGGACAGACTGTTTCATCGCAGACCGCCGGAAACGGCTGCAAACGTCGGCCGCAATGATCCATGCTGGTGCGGTAGTGGTAAGAAGTACAAGAAATGCCACTACGAAGCGGACAAGAAGTACCTCTCTCGCTCCTTGAAAACCGCCTGCAATGTCTCCACATGAAGCCGGCCAAAGAGGTGAGTTTCACCTCCTGGAAAGGATAGGTCACAACGGATGCGGACTTACCTTGAGTGCGTGCCGTGCTTCGTCCGACAGGCGTTGGATGCTTCCCGTATGGTCACGGACGATCCAGCGGTCCATGAACGTGTGCTGCGGGAAACGCTTCGGCTGGCTGCGGAGATGCCTTTTGACCGTTCTCCCCCCTGGATGGGGCAGCGGATTCATAAGCTTCTGCGCGATGCAACTGGCAATCCCGATCCATACCGCGAAGTGAAACTCCACTCGAACGCGTTGGCCTTGGAACTGTATCCAACCCTGAAACAGCGGGTGCGCACCTCGACCGACCCGTTCGCGGCGGCTGTGCGCATGGCCATCGCGGGCAACGTGATCGACTTCGGATGCAGAAGCCGTCTCGCCGACGATGAAGTTCATCAGGCAATCGAGGATGCGATGGCCCCCCACGCGCCGGGGTTCGACAATGGCGCAGTCGACGACCTGCGTCGGGCGCTCGAGCACGCGAGCGACATTCTGTACCTGGCGGACAACGCGGGCGAGATCGTTTTCGATCGATTGCTGATCGAAGAGATGCCGATGGATCGGATCACTCTGGTGGTGCGGGGCGGACCGGTGATCAACGATGCGACGCGAGAAGACGCGGAAACTGCGGGGATAATCTCTCTCGTCAAGGTGGTGGACAACGGCAGCGACGTGCCTGGCACGATTCTGGAGTGCTGCTCGCCTGCTTTCCGAGCTCGGTTCGAGCAATGCGATCTCGTGATCGCCAAAGGCCAGGGGAATTATGAAACACTAGGGGGGGAGGACCAGAACATCTTCTTCCTCTTCAAGGCGAAGTGTCCCGTGATTGCCCGGGACGTCGGCAGCGAAGTGGGGCAGATGGTCGTCTGCCGGAATCGCAGTCAGAACGAGGCTGGTTCGAGAGCGCCGCCGATCCACCGTGAAACGGCAGATCGACAAAGATGAGTGTGACCGCCGTAGGCGACAGTTTTTGAGAAAGGAAAGACTCTGATGAGAATCGCAATCACAGCTAGTGGACCGATGCTGGATGCCGGCCTCGATCCTCGGTTTGGCCGCTGCGCGTACTTCGTAATCGTCGATACGGACACCCTGAACTTCGAGGCCGTCGAGAACCCCAACGTTGCGCTCGGCGGTGGAGCCGGTATCCAATCGGCTCAACTCATGGCGGCGAAGGACGTGAAGTTCATCCTAACGGGCAATTGCGGTCCAAATGCCCACGCGACGCTCTCCGCCGCCGGCATCGGAGTGGTCCCGGGTTGTTCGGGCACCGTGCGAGATGCCGTCGAACAGTTCAAAGCCGGACAGTTCAATACCGCTAGTGAGCCGACCGTCGCCCGTCATTCCGGAATGGCTGAGGGCCCGCCCCCCTCCCCGAATCAGCCGATGCCATCCCAACCCCCGCCGATGCCCGGTGGGGCGGGTATGGGGCCCGGTGGCGGCGGTGGGGGCGGCGGCGGCGGTGGCGGCGGTGGTGGCGGCGGCGGCGGGGGCGGCGGGGGGGGCGGCGGCGTCATGGGCCGGGGGATGGGCAGAGGAATGGGACGCGGGCAAGGTCGAGGGGGCGGCGGAGGCGGAGGCGGAGGCGGAGGCATGGGCCGGGGTGGTGGTAGAAAAGGTGGAGGCATGGGCTAGAGTCCCGCCCTTGACATGGATAATGGCGTGGTAATGATTGATGACGACAATGGTGAACAAGAATCAGGTAGTAGTGTGCTGAACAAGCCAGAAAGGAGCCAACTTGGCAGCAATCGTGGATCTTGAGAAATGTACGGGCTGCGGCGACTGTGTGGAATGCTGCCCGACGGAATCCATCAAGGTGGAGAACGAAAAGGCCGTAGTCAATGACGAGTGCATCGACTGCGGTGCGTGCGTGGATGAATGCTCCAGCGAGGCCATCTCGATGCCAGAATAGCACAGCAGTTGGAGTTGAAGCGATCCGGGAACGGGCAGAGGTGCCCACATGTACGCAGAAAATTGTCGTGACAAACTCCGGTTTCGGTTGAACGATGGCAGCGGCAGTCTTCGCTTCATGGAGTTCGAGATCCGAAATGCTCCAACATGCCAAGACGTGGAGAAAACGCTTCGCGAATACCTTGTTGGTCGCGCTCTGGCGGAGGTTGACTTGGACTACTTGCGAAAGCTGACGTGTACAGGCAACGGTGAATGCATGCAGGCGGTGATCCGCGAGGTGCAGAAGTACCAACATCTGTTTGTCCGAAACCATGAGGATGAATCAGCAACATGCTGAAAAACATCCCCGATGAACTAAAAGCCCATGCACCGTTTACGGCGTTCGGAGCTCTGACCGGCATCGGCATCATGGCCGTGATCGTTTATGCTCAGGTGCCCCGCTCCGCGTCGAGCACCCTGTTCTGGACGCTCCATCCCATGCATGTCTTGCTCAGCGCGCTGGTCACGGCTGCGATGTACCGTCTTTATGGCAAGGGCGGACTCGGGGCGACGGTCCTGATCGGATACCTGGGATCGATCGGCATCGCCACGCTGAGCGACTCGATCATTCCTTATTTCGGGGAATGCTTGCTTGGGTTGCCCAACAAAGGCGTCCACTTTGGTTTCATTGAGAAATGGTGGCTGGTGAACCCTTTGGCTTTGGTTGGAATCGCCATCGCCTGGTTTTACCCGAAAACGAAGTTTCCACACGCGGGGCACGTACTGTTGAGTACCTGGGCCTCGCTGTTCCACATGACCATGGCGCTGGGGGCGGATGTGGACGTGACCACCATGGGGGTCATAACCGTGTTCCTTTTTCTCGCGGTTTGGGTGCCCTGTTGTACGAGTGACATCGTGTTTCCCTTGCTCTTCTCGAAAAAGCGGACGGAATTGGTGGCTCGTGAAGACGGTTCCTATCAAAGCCACTGAGGTACAGAAGACGGCTCCGCCCTCAAGATGGCGAAGGCCGATCATGCGCTTCTTCAAGTGGTGGGCGGGTTTCTTCGTGTTGCTCGGACCGCTGGCGGTTTGCCCGTTCTGCGGGCAGCCGGGTTGTGGTGGCGGCGTGCTCGGCGCGGGTGTGCTGGGGGCCATCGTCGCGGCGTTGACCTTTGTGCCGCGTCGGCTCGCACGCTTGTTCAACGGACGTGTGCAAATCAGAGGCAGCAATCAGAACGACTGAGGCAGGTCGGCTTGGAACAGGCATGATGAAGATCGCGTTGGCAAGCGGCAAGGGCGGTACCGGCAAGACCACGGTGGCCACGAATCTGGCGTACGTGGCCTCACGCAACGGTCAAAGCGTGGCCTACCTCGACTGCGACGTGGAAGAGCCCAACGGGCACATCTTCCTCAAGCCCGAAATCACCAGCAGCAAGCCGGTGGGAAACTTGATCCCCCGGGTGGACGAGGAGAAATGCACCCTTTGCGGAAAGTGCGGCGAGATCTGTCAGTACAGCGCCATCGTCTGTGTCGGCCAAAAAGTCCTGGTCTATCCCGAACTCTGCCACGCCTGTGGCGGTTGCCTGCTGGTTTGTCCGGAGGACGCCATCACCGAAGTACCGCGCGAGATGGGGGTCCTCGAAACTGGACGGGCCGGGCCGATACGCTTCGTCCACGGTCTGCTGAATGTTGGTGAGGCCATGAGCCCGCCGGTAATCAAGGCCGTCAAGGCCGCCGCCCCGGAGGTGGAACTCGTCATCACGGACGCCCCGCCGGGGACCTCGTGTCCGGTCATAGAAAGTGTCCGCGACTGTGACTTCGTGCTCCTGGTGACTGAGCCGACACCGTTCGGCCTGAATGACTTGAAGCTCGCCGTCGAAATGGTCCGGGCCTTGAAACTCCCCTTTGGGGTGCTCATCAATCGGGCGGACGTCGGCGATCGCGCGGTGCATCGGTACTGCCGCGACGAGCGCATCAAGGTGCTGGCGGAGATACCGGACGACCGAAAGGTGGCCGAGGCATATTCCCGAGGCGAACTGATTTGCGAAGCGTTACCGGATTACGCCGCCTTATTTGCGGGTTTACTGAAGGCGGTCACCGAAGAGGTGATGGGCGGGCAGCCCACCTCCTTTGGAAGTGTACGTGGGTAGCGGCCGGCGTCTCGCCGGCCGTGGAACGCGACGACGTCTGACGTTCGAACGGCCTGCGAGACGCAGGCCGCTACAATGCAGGAATTCTGAGCAATGCGAGAGTTGGTCATAAGCAGCGGTACGGGCGGGACGGGCAAAACGTCTATCGTGGCGGCGTTTGCTGCTCTGGCCGACAAATGTGTCCTGGCGGACGCCGACGTTGACGCGGCCGACCTGTACCTTATCCTTGAGCCGCGAACGATCCATCGAGAGCAGTTCTCGGGAGGCTCTCGGGCGAGAATCATGTCGGGGCACTGCACCGCGTGTGGCAAGTGCGAGGAGATTTGCCGTTTTGACGCCATTACCTACGATGGCCCGGGCAATGGCAGGGTTGCAAAGACGTATCGCATAGACCCGATCGCCTGCGAGGGCTGCGGCGTCTGTGCGTACTTCTGTGCCGAGAAGGCTATCGAGTTTGCCCCGGCTGTAAACGGGCAATTATTCGTCTCCGAAACTCGTTGCGGGCCGATGGTCCACGCCAAACTCGGCGTCGCCGAGGAAAACTCCGGCAAGCTGGTCAGCCTGGTCCGCACACGAGCGAAAGCAATCGCCGAGGACCGGAAACTGGACCTGATTCTGATCGACGGTGCGCCGGGCATCGGATGCCCGGTGATCTCCTCGATCACCGGCGCGGATCACGTACGCGTCGTGACCGAGCCGACGCTGAGCGGGCTTCATGATCTGGGCCGA
>JAUWNF010000381.1 GCA_030612785.1 Phycisphaerales bacterium | reverse complement strand
CACGCCGGGACCGCGCGACCTCATTTGATTTATTCCGGGGTCGGTGGGCGAAGTCAACACGCCGGAGCCGCGTCCCAGAGAATCGAGGCTATCCCGCGTCCCAAGGGTGCGCTTTTCGGCCCCGTCCCACAGTCCGCGGAGATTATCACCTGCACCCGGACCCCCCAAGCCCGGCCACGCGCCGGTGAAAATGGCTTCGTTTCGTAAAATGGCTTTCGGCCTTCAGCTTTCAGCCAGAGTAATCGCTCGCCACCTTCTGACAGCAGTGGCGCGCAGCCGCGGTCCGCGCGCAGCATTCGCGCCGCCGGCGTTGCCCACACACAGTACTTGGCGCGCGCGCTGGGACTTACCGACATGTGCGCTCCGGCAGTAGCGTTCCCCACAGCCATCCACCTTTCCACGCCCTCGACACCCTGAGGTCTCCGACAATCGAACCGCCGCGAAACACAACCTCTCCCCCTTCTCCAAAGATGTGGGTAAGGCTGAGAGCTGGCGCCCGTGGCTATGCACCTATGCCCCTGCCGGGGCGACGAGATACATGGGGGACTCGGCACCTCGTCCTCTCCTAGAATCGCCGCTTCTCAAGAAACTTCGATCCTCGCTGCGCTCGGCTATGAATAACGTCGGGGATGGTATCAGAGGGTAACCTTCTTACCGTCTTCTCCTACCGAGCACGCCCACGCCTCCCAAAGCCAGCAGTGCTATCGTAGCGGGCTCAGGAACCACGACACGGAACCCGACGGAGAAGTTCTCGTCCGTCGGGGTGCCGTAGCTGTAGCGGTATGACGCGTGCAGGGCGGCGACGTTGCCGAAGACATCGGCGTATGTCCCCCCCCGCACGCCACGATACGAACCGTGAAGTATGGATTCATTCCACTCCCACACGTTCCCGCCCATGTCAAACGTGTCGTACGGGCTCTCGCTGTTCGCGTGAGCGCCAAACTCGGTGCGCCAGTATGGACTCCCGATGGTGTAGCCGTTGTCGTAGAAAGTCGCGTTGTTGCCGCCGAGATCGAGGACATTGCTCGGCACGCTGTCGCTGCTCATCGGATAGTCGAAGTAGTTACCCGTGTCCCCGTCATTCTTGTGATACGCCGCCTTGTACCACTCATCCTCGGTGGGGATCACCCAGGTGGCGTCCGGCTCACGCGTGATGTCCATCAGGGCCGCGTCGCTCGTCGCACCGTTGAGGAAGTACGAGCCGTCCTCGGTATCGCCGCTACCCTGGCCATTGTGCATCCAGTTCGAGAAGCGGGCTGAATCGCCCCAGGAAACGAAGCTCACCGGGCGGTCCGCCCAATCGCTCGCCACGTTGTACGTGTAGTTGGGCGACGAGCCGCTCTGCTGAATCTTGCAGCCGTAGTTGGTGGACATGGAGCCGTTGTACAACCCGTACGTGTCCGTCGTCGCCACGGCATTGAGGAACTCGGTGTACTGCCCCGCCGTCACCTCGTACTTGCCCATGTTGTAAGCGTAGTCCACCGCGCCGCAGCCGCGGTCCGGGCCGTAGCCGCCTGCGCCGCTGCCCGAAAGCTCACCAGCGTTCCCGAGGTTACCAACGGGCACGGTTTTCATCATCACATCCCCCTGCGCCCCCGAGACACAGGTCAATACCACTGCCGCTACTGCCGCGATCGTCATGCACTTCCGCATCTTCGTGTCCTCCTTAAGCCGAAACCCGAAACTCCTGGGGCGACGTTTCATCTGCCACCCGCACAAAAAAGAGAGAGCCCGCCCGGTCTCCAGGCGTTTCTCTCATCCCTACTGACGAAGTATCTGACGGAAGGGGGAGCTTCCTCCACCTCCTCCGCCAAGCTACGTCCCATATCGTACCAAGTGCCCGCCGCAGGCACAAGCACGAGCAAGCTTTTTTTTTTCTACGGCGGCAAAGTTCGCTGGAGCGCCCCCGCTTCCGATAGTTGCCCCGGATCATTCATGAACGCAGAGACGCAGAGGGCGCAGAGTTTTGCAACATCAGGGGTCACGGTCTGCACCGGCACCTATCTTCTGCGCAGCGTGTAGCACCCCAAGGCGATGTGTTCACGGCTTCGTCCCCCACCCCGATCGCCGGCCCCAGTGGCCGTCGAAACGGGATGGGGCACCCATCTATTGCCTATTGCCTTTGGTTGCGGCCGAAGGCCGCGCCAAGTGCTCCGCGGTGAGAAATGAAGGCTAACGGTTAAGTTTGGCCATCACTAGTATGACAGCGCTATGAACTATCGGCTCTCATGGCCTTTCTGCGTCGGCTTTCGTAGGACGCTTCGTTGCGATCCTGGTAGTACACGCATCGCTCGGCCAATTCAGGCCAGGCATGCGGCGAGCGGTTCCAGATGATCGAGGCCAGCGTATTGGATGCGTCGGCCACAGTCGCGCCGACGCCCGGTGCGGCCGCCAGGACGTTCCACATGTGTAGCAGATCATCGTAATCCAGTACGTTATGGGCGCGCTTGCGTTGGGTGTAACGCTCAAAGACCTCGCGGATGCCGTCGAGGTCGTCCGCGCACCACGGAAAGTGCCGCTCGAGCGCGGCGCTGAGTTTCTCCTGCGCGTTGACCATTCGCGAGTAGATGCTCACCAGGGTCCGCTTCTGGGGGAACCGGCGTTTGCGCTTGGCCAAGCCGAGTTCACTGCGGATCAGGCTCATCAGGTCGGCGGAGTCGCCCTGGTCCATGACGGTAAAGTCGCCGGCCAGGCCGAGTGCCCGACCGTAGATGCGCAGTAACCGGTTGGCCACCGCATGGAAGGTACCGCCCCAGACCTTTCCGGTTCCACCCCCTTGCTTGCCGCCCAGCAGTCGGCCGGCACGGGCGAGCATCTCCGCGGAGGCCCGGCGAGTAAAGGTGAGCAGCAGGATCCGGTCGGGTGGTACGCCCCGGTCGATCAAGAACGCCACCCGGCAGACCAGGGTCTTGGTCTTGCCGGTGTCCGCGCCGGCCACCACCAGCAACGGTCCCTCACCGTGGGTGACCGCCGCGCGCTGGGCCGGGTTAAGCTCATCCAGAATGCACATTTGAACGCCTACCGAATGATCGTCCAGACTCACAAGAACCGATATACTCCTCAACAGGCTCTTGGGAATGACGCAGCTTTGTAGCGGCTTGCACCCCCGCCCACATATTGCAGATGGCACGTAGTCCCGCAAAGGCACCATACCGGGAGGTTCGACGGATGACCGAGCGGCGGAGGATCGACACGATTCTGTTCGACATCGGAGACACGCTGCTCGATTTCACGTGTGCCGACCCGCGCCCCTACTTCACCGAGGGATTTCGGCTGGGGTACGAGTATCTGGCCTCGGTCGGCTGTTCCCTGCCACCCTTTGAGCGTTATGCGCGCGCCGTGTACCGTGCGGTGCTGTGGCGGTTCCTGTGGTCGCGAGTGGTGCGGCGCGAGGCGAAGCTGTTCGAGGGCCTGATCGCCGTTCATGAGTCGATGGGCATCACCCTGGACCCTGAAACCGCTGCGGAATTCGCCTGGCAATCGTATCTGCCCATGCGCCGCGCGGGGGTGGCCGATCCCGACGCCCGCCCGTTGCTCGCCAGGCTACGCGCCCGCGGGTACAAGCTGGGACTGATCTCCAATACCAGCACGCCGCCGGTGGCGCTTGATCGGCATCTGGAGGAGGAAGACGGCTTGCTGGAATTCTTCCCGGTGCGGGTCTACTCTTGCGAGGTGGGCCACATGAAACCGCACCGCGGGATTTTTGAAATCGCGTTGGATCGAATGGGCTCCGCGGCGGCGAACAGCGTCTACGTCGGCGATAAGGTCCAGCTCGACGTGAAAGGGGCCGGGCGCTTGGGCATGGTCACCGTGCTGAAATCCCCAAACGGTGCACCAGTAAGAGGTCGGTGGCGCCCCGACCACACTGTGCGCAGGCTGAGGGAACTACCCCAAATTCTGGAATCGTACTCATTCCCATGTCCGTCAAGCTAACGCCCGAAGACGTCCTGTGGGCCTATCAGGAGGGCGTCTTTCCGATGGCCGACCCGTTGGGGCGGATCGGCTGGTACTCCGCCGACCCGCGGGCGCTCATCGAGTTGGTCTCGTTCCACGTGCCGCGCACGTTGCGGCAGATCTGTCGTCAAGGGCGTTTCGAGTTGGCGGTTGACCGGGACGTTCGGGCGGTGTTGGAGTCGTGGGCCGCCCGCGCGGGAGGGCCCAGGGTGGCCCGCGCGCGGACCCCCCGGGGCCCCGCGGTGCACGAAAAGGGGGTACCCCCCCCCGGGGCGGCCGGCCAGGGGGGGGGGGGGGCGGGGGGGGGGTTGGGGG
>JAUWNF010000069.1 GCA_030612785.1 Phycisphaerales bacterium | reverse complement strand
ACGGCGGACTATCCCGACCTGGCGGAGCTCGCCCAAGCCGTCCACCGGCGCTTCAAGGATCGCCGGGTGGGCATCAGTGTGCCGTCGTTGCGGGTGGACAAAATGCTGCAAGACATCCCGTGGTTGGTAAAGGGCGTGCGCAAGGGCGGCGTCACCATCGCGGTGGAGGCCGCTCGCGACGACATGCGGGCGGCCATTCGCAAGAAGGTCTCCGACGGCGACTTGCTGGCCGGCGTGCGTCAGGTCTTCGAGGCCGGCTGGCGGGCGCTGAAACTCTACTTCATGGCCGGTTTCCCGGGCGAGCGCCCGGACGACATCGAGGGCATCCTGGAGCTCAGCCGGCAGGTGAGCGAAGTCTGCCGCGAGGTGCGCGGATTCCCCGGCCGGGTGAACGTCTCCGTCGGCTGGCTGGTGCCCAAGCCGCACACGCCTTTGCAGTGGGCTGCCCAGGTGGGGGCGGAGTATTTTCACGAAGTCAGGACCAGGCTGCGCTCCGCCACGCAGCGGCGGAAGTCCCCGATCAAGATCAAGACGCACAACGTCGAGCGCTCGATCCTGGAAGCCGTTTTCGCCCGTGGCGACCGCCGGTTGGCCGACGCCGTCGAGACCGCCTGGCGAGGCGGAGCCAGGTTCGACGGGTGGGACGAGTGTTTCGACGCGCAGCGCTGGCACCGGGCCTTCGAGGCCACGGGGATCGACTTCACCTGGTACGCCCATCGCGAGCGAGGTCCTCGCGAGGTGCTGCCCTGGGACCATCTGGTCGGTCCCAGTAGCCGGCGGTATCTGGCGGCGCAGTACGACGACCTCCTGGCCCGGATCAACGCACGGCAACCGAGCCCGGCATCCGCAACCTGAGCGCGTCGTGGAACCTGTGAGAAACGGCAGTGCGTGTGCTTCCGGCAGGTTGTACCTGCGGGCACGGAAGCTATGATGCGGGCTGCTTCGGGTTACTCGTGTTGCACTTCACAGGGGCGTGCGAATGAGCGATTGCCTAACACCTGACCAGGTGGAAGGGCTACTCGCTGGCACACTGCCGCCGGACGAGGCCGCTCGTGCTGAGGCTCACCTGGCCGATTGCTCGAGATGTCGCCGGAGGTTCAGCGCCCGACAGGGAGAGAACCGGCCCTCCGACAGCACACAGGACGCTGGCCAGGACGAGACGGCCACCGCGTCGCACGGCTTCTTCGGCTCGCCCGGCAACTCCGGCGATTCGAGCGCCCGGCCGGGCGAACGCATCCCAGGCTACGAAATACTCTCCCGGATCCACAGCGGCGGCCAGGGCGTGGTGTACAAGGCGGTTCAACAGGCCACCAAGCGGACCGTGGCCTTGAAGGTACTGCTGCAAGGGCCGCATGCTTCACCTCGCCAACGCCACCGCTTCGAGCGCGAGATCGATCTGGTGGCCGGCCTCCAGCATCCCCACATCGTCACCGTTTACGACAGCGGGGTGACTCCGGACGATCGCCACTACTTCGCCATGGAGTATATCCACGGCCAGCCGCTCGACGCCTACCTGTCGGACGCGCGCCTGGGCATCGACGAGACCCTGCGCCTGTTCGGCAAGATCTGCGCGGCGGTGAACTACGCTCACCAGCGCGGTGTGATCCATCGTGATCTCAAGCCGGGCAACATCCGCATCGACGCACGGGGTGAGCCGCACGTTCTGGACTTCGGGTTGGCCAAGGCGGCGGGCTCGGACCTGCGGGGCGGTGCCCCGGTCACCATGACGGGCGAGTTCATGGGCACGCTGGCCTACGCCTCGCCCGAGCAGACCAAGGGCGATCCGCATCTGATCGACATTCGCACCGACGTTTACTCGCTGGGCGTGATCCTCTACGAGATGCTCACCGGCAAGTACCCCTATCAGGTCGTGGGCCAGATGGCTGAGGTGCTCAGGAACATCGCCGAGGCCGAGCCGAGGAAACCCTCCACGATCCGCCGTCAGATCAACAACGAGGTGGAGACGATCATTCTCAAGGCCCTGGCCAAGGAACGGGAGCGGCGTTACCAGTCCGCCGAGAACCTGGCTCGGGACATCGAGCACTACTTGAGCGGCGAGCCGATCGACGCCAAGCGCGACAGCACGTGGTACGTGATCCGCAAGTCGCTGCGGCGGTATCGTCTGGCGGTTGCCGTCGCCGCGGGATTCGTGGTGTTGCTGGCCGGGTCGACCGTGGCCCTGTCGATCATGTATCAGAATCAGAACCGCGCCCGTCAGGAAGCGGAACACGCGGAGCGTGAACAGAACCGCGCCCGTAAGGAAGCGGAACAGGCCCGCCGCGAGGCTGTCGATGCCCAAGCTGCGGCCGAAGAGGCTCGCGACGGGGAATCTCGGCAACGTGTCCTCGCCGATCATCGCTACGAGGAGATCATCCGCCTGGCGGACTTGAAGCGCCTGGCCGATGCTCGTGCGGCGGCCGATTCGTTGTGGCCCGCGCATCCCGAGAAGATCGAGGCCATGGAAACGTGGCTCCAGGCGAAGGCCGCACCACTACGGGACAACCTGCCCAAGCACGAGGCGACGCTGCAGAGTCTGCGGGATCAAGCCCTCGACTACGACCCCGAGCAGCAGAAACACGACCGCCAGACCCACCCGAAAGCCGCGGAGCTTGCCGAGCAGAAGCAGCGTCTTGCCGAACTCCAGAAAGAGCTTGACGACGTCAGGGCGGAAGAGAGCGAGGATGCCGAGGCTCAGGCAAACAAGATCGAGGAACTCGAGAAGACCGTCGCCGAGACGGAGCAGAGCATCTCTGAATTGCAGGAGGCCGTCAAAGAGCGCCGCACGTGGAAGTTCCCTGACGACCAGACGCAGTGGCAGCACGACACGCTCGCCGGCCTGGTCGAGGATCTCAAGGCCTTCGTGAACCCGGATCCAAAGAAAGGGGGGCTCGCCAGTGTCCAGGAGCGGCTGGCGTTCGCCGAAAGCATCGAGGAACAAAGCATCACCGGACCGGCGGCGGCGGCCAAGTGGGCCGAAGCCATTGCGGACATTGCCCGGCTCGAGGTTTACGGTGGGTTGCAGATCAAGCCCCAGCTTGGCTTGCTCCCGCTACGTCGCGACCCCCGCTCGGGGCTGTGGGAGTTCCGGCACATCCAGACCGGCACGAAGCCCGAACAGAACCGCGCCCGTAAGGAAGCGGACGCGGAAGCCGTCAATCCCTGGATCCTGACGGGGGACACCGGGCTCATCTTCGTCCTCATTCCCGGCGGGACGTTCTGGATGGGCGCGCAGAAGGACGACCCCGAGGGGCACAACTACGACCCCCAGGCGGGCTCCGACGAGAGCCCGGTTCACGAGGTCACGCTCGCGGCGTTCTTCATCTCCAAGTATGAGATGACGCAATTGCAGTGGCGGCGGTTCACCGGCGGCAACCCCAGTCGTTACGGCCCGAGCTGGAGTTGGAACGGCAGGCCGCCCGCTGAGGCCCCGATTCATCAGAACCTGCCGTGGAACCCAGTCGAGAGGGTCAGTTGGACGGACTGCCGGGATGTGTTGGGTCGCCTTGGCTTGGTGCTTCCAACCGAGGCCCAGTGGGAGTACGCGGCACGGGCGGGGACGGACACCGTGTGGTGGACAGGGGACGACAAGGAATCCATCGGCGTCGAGGGGGCCGGCAACCTCGCGGACGGCTGGACGAAGAGCAAGGGAGGACCGAGCGCATGGGTCTACGAGGACTGGCTTGACGACGGTTGGGTTGTGCATGCTCCGGTCGGCATCTTCTCGCCCAACGGCTTCGGGCTCCACGATGTGATTGGTAACGTCTGGGAGTGGTGCCACGACGGGTACGGGGGCTACGACGCCGACGTGCAACCCGGGGACGGCCTTCGGAATGTCGCAGGCGCCCGCGACCGCGTGCGCCGGGGCGGCGGCTTCTACTCCCCCGCCGCCCTTGCGCGGTCCGCGTTCCGCTTCAACTTCACGCCCGCGTACCGCCACGACTACCTCGGCGTGCGTCCCGCCAGGGTCATCACTGAATAGCTTCACCACTTTACCACTACGAGCGGAAATCCACGGAGAACGGTGGGCAGCGAGCGAGCGAACGGTGGACGATCATGCTTCGACACTCCAGAGGCTGCGGCTCAGCGCTGCCAAGTGCGAGGCCGGCATCCGCAACCTGAGCGCGTCAGGGAACTTGTGAGAAACAGGGACGCCGCAAGAAGTTCACAGCGATCCAGAGCAAGTCGGCTATGTCCCGGGCCTCTGGGATTTGCACGCCGCTGAGTATTTGGCGCGGACTGAGAGAACTTCCCACTCCCCGGAAGGCATGCGCTGCGAGGACCCGGATTGCACGGTGGGTCTCGTAACACTTGTTGAAACATAAGATTACATTCCGTCGCCCGCACGCAGGCCCGGACGTATGCGGCGCGGAGGTAGGACCGCGACGCCGGCTTCGCGCCACGCTGGAGGGCCGCATATCATTTTGGCTGCAAAACGCTCTTGCCTGGCGGCCGGGTTTGCGTCATACTTCATATCGGGCAGGAAAAGGATTTCACACCCCGGCAGCGCCATGTGGCGTTTCCGTCGCAGTTCAATCAGCGTGAACCGCAGATCGTCAAGCTAGCGGAGTCCGGCATGGAAGGTCGGGTCTCGTGGTACAAGCCTGATGCTGGATGGGGTGGTCTGGTCAGCCATAACGGCCGGCACTTCTCGTTCAAGACACCGATGGCGGATAGTACGATTCATGGGGGGGCGCGCGTTGCGTTCCAGGTCTCGGAAACGGACGGGCAGCTAGTGGGCGTAAACGTCCGTGTAGTCGAATCGTGCGTTGATGCCCTGGTTCACGAAAACGAACACCTCGCCCGGGAGTTTCGCTCCGTGGTGGCCATCGAAGCCTAACCGGGATTATTCATACCGCTATCACCTCTCTGCGAGCTCTGCGCCCTCCGCGGTGAATCATTCGGCCTAACCGAGGCCTATTCCGGCGTCCAACGCACTTTGGGTTTGCGGTTGGCGGCGACTTCGTCCATGCGCCGCACGGGCGTGCGGTGCGGGGCCTCACGCAGGACCTGGGGGCACTCGTGAGCTTGGTCGGCCATCTCCAGCAAGGCATCACAAAACGCATCGAGCGTTTCGAGCGACTCGGTCTCCGTGGGCTCGATCATCAGGCAGTGGGCGACAGGGAAGCTCATGGTCGGTGGGTGGATGCCGTAGTCGAGCAGCCGCTTGGCGAAATCCACTTCGCGAACGCCTAGCGTGTCGAAATCGGGAACGGTGATGAACTCGTGGGCATAGGGTCCGGGGAACGGGATCGGGTACCGATGCTTGATCCGCGCCGCGACGTAATTGGCGGCCAGGACGGCCTTTTCCGAGACGTCCCTTAGCCCGTCGTGACCTAGAGCGCGGATGTAGGCGTAGGCCCGGACCAGCACGCCAATCTGTCCCCAGAATGAACGCACCTTACCGATGGACCGCGGCCGATCGTGGTCCCAGAAGAACCCGCCGTCGTCACGCTGAGCGATTTGAGGGGTCGGCAAAAACGGAGTCAGGTGTTCAGCCACGGCAACGGGACCGGCGCCGGGGCCGCCGCAGCCGTGCGGAGTGCTGAAGGTCTTGTGCAGATTGTAGTGCATGACGTCCACGCCGACGTCGCCTGGCCGGGCGATCCCCAGCACCGCGTTCATGTTGGCTCCGTCGAGGTAGAGCTGGGCGCCGGCGGCGTGCAGGATTTCAGCGACGTCAGCAATCTGCCCGTCGTAGATGCCGACGGTGTTGGGATTGGTGATCATCATCGCCGCAGTGTCCTCATCCACGGCAGCGCGGAGGGCGTCGAGGTCCACCAATCCGTCTTCGCCGGATTTCACCGTAACCATCCGGCGGGCGCAGATCGTGCATGACGCCGGGTTGGTTCCGTGGGCGGTGTCCGGCGTCAGCACCTTGCGACGTAGTTCGCCGCGCGAGCGGTGATAAGCATTGATGAGCATCAGCCCGGTCATCTCGCCGTGGGCACCGGCCGCCGGCTGGAGCGTCACGTCGGCGAGCCCGGCGATCTCCGCCAGGTCGCCGCGCAGCCGGTAGAGCAGTTCGAGCAAACCTTGCGCGTCCTCGTCGCATTGACAAGGGTGCAACTCGCTGAAGCCGGGCATGGCGGCGGCCCGCTCGTTGACCGCCGGGTTGTACTTCATGGTGCAACTGCCCAGCGGGTAGAAGTTCTCGTCGATGCTGAACAGGCGGTGGGCCAATCCGGTATAATGCCGGGTGAGTTCCAGTTCACCCAACTCCGGCAGCGGCGGCGGTTCGTCACGCAGGCAACCCGCGGGCAGCGCGACCGAACGATCGACCGGCGGCACGTCGCAGGGCGCCAGTCGAACGGCCGAAGCACCCGTGGACCGCCGCTCGAACAACACGGGGAAAGAGCTCTGCGCACTGGTAGTTTCGTCAACGGACATCGTGGTCACCTGTTGTCTTGCCAAGGTCGCTTTCGTGAGCGGTGCCCCCTTCACATTACTGTGGGACAGGCTCTCCAGCCAGTCGCCGTACCTGTAGCGTGCCGAATCCCAAGGGTGGCATGCCTAAGCGGAGCGCAGCGACGCGCAGGCATGTATCAAGTTCCCGCCTTTCGCTCCGCTTCGCGGTATTTCAGCAAGTGTGCGCGAGGCAAGCCGGTTACCTGCGTACATCTGATACATGCCTGCGCCGACCGCCGGTCGGCTTAGGCATGCCACCCAGCGAGGTTCACACACCGGCGAGGGCCTCGACCAGCGCGTCGATTTCCTCCCTGGTGCGTTTTTCGGTGACTGCCACCGCGAAGCAGTCCCCCAGGTCTGCGTACCAGCGATCCAGCGGGACGCCGGCCAGGATGTTCTTGCCGTGGCAATGCTTCAAGACCTTCTCCACACCGCGGGCGGTCTGCACGACAAACTCTTTGAAGAACGGAGCGGCGAAGCGCAACCGGTAGCCGTTCAATCGGGCGATTCTGTCCGCGGCGTAGTGGCTCTTGTCCAGACACCGCGACGCCGCCTCGCTCAACCCCTGCTTGCCCATGGCGGCCAGGTGCACCGCCGCCCGCAAAGCCATCAGCCCCTGATTGGTACACACGTTGCTGGTGGCCTTCTCGCGGCGGATGTGCTGCTCGCGGGTCTGCAAGACCAGGCAGAAGCAGCGGCGGCCCTCCGTGTCCCGCCCCTCGCCGACTATCCGGCCGGGAACCTTGCGCAGATACTTCTCTCGACAGGTGAAGAACCCCAGGTAAGGCCCGCCGTACGACAAAGGGATGCCCAACGGCTGACCTTCGCCAACCACAATGTCGGCGTCGTAGTCCCCCGGCGGCTTGAGCAGGGCGCAGGCGACAGGGTCGGCCGATACGACGGCCAGCGCCCCGCCGTCGTGGGCGATCTTCACAATCTCATCGAGCCGCTCGAGGTTGCCGAAGAAGTTGGGCCACTGGACCACTACCGCGGCGGTTGATTGACCGACCGCCGCTTTCAACGCCGACAGATTCGTCGTACCGTCCTTGCTCTCCACCTCGGCAAGCCCGAAGTCGCGCTCGTGCAGGTAGGTCCGCAGCACCGCGCGGCTGTCCGGGTGCGCCGCCGAGGAGATCACCGCGCCCGTCCGGCGGGTGACGGCCGACGCCATCAGCACCGCTTCAGCCACCGCGCTGGCGTTCTCGTACAGCGACGCGTTGGACACCTCCATGCCGGTCAACTGGCAGAGCATGGTCTGGAATTCGTAGAAAGCCTGGAGGGCGCCCTGGCTGGCCTCGGCCTGATAGGGCGTATACGCGGTGCGGAACTCGCCGCGCATGGCCAGGTGGTCCACGATCGTCGGGATGAAGTGGTCGTAAGCGCCCGCCCCGAGAAAGCAGACCGCATCGCGGCAGGTCGTGTTTCGCCCGGCCAACGAGTCCAGGTCAGCCAGCAATTGCATCTCCGAGACACCCGCGGGAATGGCGAGCGGGCGAGCGAGTCGCTGGTCGCCGGGGATCCGGGAGAACAGCTCCGCGATGGACTCGACCCCGATCGTATTGAGCATGTGCTCAACTTGCGTGTCGGAAACCTGGGTGTAGTTCATGGAACGTGCTTCTCATGCCGGACGGCGATTGGTGACATCCGCCTTGTAGACCTTGGTTTCGAGGATCCGATTGTAGTTGGACCAGTTGCTCTGCGGATCACGATCCTTCTCGATCTCGGTCAGGTACATGGTCACCTTGGCGTCGAGGTTATCCAGATGGTGGATGGCGATAGCCTCGGGGCCCGCCGGCAGCTTGGGGCTGCCGAACTCGTACTTGCCGTGATGAGAAAGGATGATGTGCTGCAAGACCCACTTGAGCTGCTCGGGAAACGACTTGCCGGTATCCGCTTCGACCAACTCGCACTTCTTCTCGATCCATAGCGTGGCCTGCACAAGATGCCCCAGCAGGTGGCCCGAGTCGCTGTAGCTGAAGTTGGTGCGGTAGTTCAATTCGCTCGTCTTGCCGATGTCGTGCAGGAATATGCCGATCAGCACCAGGTCCGGGCTCAGTTTCGGGTAGCGGGGAATGACCAGCAGGGCCATCTCCAGCAGGTTCAGCGTGTGCTCCAGCAGACCGCCGATGTACGAGTGGTGCAGGGCAATGGCGGCGGGTGCCGTCCGGAACCGGTCCATGAGTTCGCCGTCGGCCAGGAACTTGTCCACCAGCCGGCGCAGGTCAGGTTGCTCGATGCGGTTGAGGATTTCGACCACCCGCGCCCACATCTTATCGATGTCCTGGTCGGTGCGGGGCAGGAACTCGGCGAGCTCGACCTCCTCGTCCTTGACCGGCCGCATGGACTCGATGATGAACTGGAGCGTTCCTTTGTAGTTCTCGGTGCGTCCCTTGAAGCGCACGAACCCGCCCTCGGGCAGCGTGTGGTACATTTCCTCGGTGGCCTGCCACACCCGCGCGAGCAACTGCCCGGAGCGATCGGCGAGCACTACGTGGATATAGAGGCTGCCCTGGGTGGTGGTCCGCAGATCTTTGGACGCGATGAGGAACACCTGGTCCTCGATGCGTTCCCCCGGTCCCATTTCTTCGATGTAGCGTCGCGCCATGGGTCTCCCCTGCTAAAGCCAAGTTCGGAGACTTTAAGCCCGGCGGGTCGACAATTCAAGGCGGTCCCTCGCGTTGCGCTCCGCTTAGAGCCTGTCCCGGTAGGGAGTGGCACCGGCATCCTGCCGGTGAACCACGGGCTGGAAGCCCGTGCCACAGAGCCTACCGGGATA
This sequence comes from Phycisphaerales bacterium, assembly GCA_030612785.1. Taxonomy (GTDB): domain Bacteria; phylum Planctomycetota; class Phycisphaerae; order UBA1845; family UBA1845; genus JAAEQG01. The sequence continues at coordinate 1,551 of JAUWNF010000069.1, read as the reverse complement.
GGCTCTTTGCAGGCCGCCCACCCTCACGCCAGGCGCTGGGCCAGTTCCTTGACCTCGCGGTCGCGGCGGTGGTAGCCGGTTTCGGCGATCAGGCTTTCGGCCCGCTCCAGATGCTTAAGGGCCGCGGCCGGGTGGCCCATCCCGTTGGCGGGCGCAGCCCGCCTCGGGGTGGGGGACAGCAACCCCGACACTTCTTCTTCGCCCAACGCAACGCCCGCCTCCACCATAGCCAACAACATCCTGACAGCTTCCAGGTGGGCGTCACACTCGAACAGGCGCATCCCGCCGCGGACGGCGATCTCGTAGGCTTCGTCCAGGTCGCGCCGGGCGTCGCCGAACGCCCCGCGAACGCGGCGCAACTCAACCCGGGCCAGCAGACCGCGAGGAAGGTACTGCTGTGTCCCGGCGTTGCGCAACCCGTCCACGGCCTGGTCCAGATGGACCGTCGCCTCGCCGAATTCGCCGGTCGGGTCCTCCACCACGCCTGAATCCCCACGGGCAGCGACGCGTTCCTTGTCAGAGCCCGGAGCGCGAGCGACGGGCTCTCTGAGGACCCCTCGCTCGCGCTCGGGGCTCTGAGACTCGGGGCTCTGAGACGTGGCGTCCATACGCGCACAAGCACTGAGCAGACGGGCGCGCCCCAGCGTCAGGTGGTCCAGGGCGATGGTGAGAAGCGAGTCTGACGGGACGCGCCATTCAAAGAACTTGAGTCCCCGGCGTTTCGCCTCCTGGTGTTCCCCGCGCCCGAGCAGCAGATCGCAATACCGAAAGCCCCACAGCGAGTAGAGCCGCGGGTACTGCGGCTGGCGCTCTCTCTGCATTGCCTCGGCCTCGCGGAACGCGTCGTCGGCCTCGGCGAGCCGGCCCGCCTGGTGCAGCGCGTCGGCCACGGTGGTTCGATTGGCCATTCGAAGAAAAGTGTCCTCGCTGTCGTCGGCGTAGCACACGCTCTGCTCGGCATACTCGCAGGCCCGCCCCACGTCGCCCAGGGCCAGGTGCAGTTCGCTGAGGTTGCCGGCAACTCTCGCTGCGTTCTTCCAGTCCGCTCGGGCAACAGCCATGTCCAACCCGCCCTGCATGGGCGAGACCGCTTCGTCCAGCCGGCCCAGCGCCCGAAGTCGAAACCCCGCCTTATTCAGAACTAGCCCTCGATCTGCTTCGGTCAACCGGTCCACGGTCCGGCTCCAGGGCGGGTCGAAGAACCCAGCCAAGGCGGCCAAGTCGGTACCCATCGCGCCCAGCTTCCTAATCGCGTAGAACTTATTTCCTCGGTGTATCCGCCGCCAATGGACCTCGCGCCACGCCTCCTGGTGTCGTCCCGCGTGGCAGCCGTGGGCCACGGCCTGGAACAAGGGCAGCATCTCCTCCAGCGTGTCGGGGAGGTCCTTCTCGGGCAGCGATTGAAAGTACTCGTACAGCCGGTTGTGACCTTCGCGCCAAGCGGCAAGGTTATCAGCCTGCAAGCGGGCGGCGAATTGCTCCCGGACCAACGGGTGGCAATCCAAATCAGTGTCCGCAGTGTCGCGTCCTTTAACCGAGCCCGGAGCGCAA
>JAUWNF010000252.1 GCA_030612785.1 Phycisphaerales bacterium | reverse complement strand
TCGACACCGCCATCCTGGTCATGGAAAAGGAGAGCGTCTTCCGTCAGTGGTACGACAAGGGCATGACCAAGGGCGACTACTGGATTCCGGCGTTGGAGGACAGTCTGGCGATGCTGGCCAAGCTACCGTCGATCGCCGCGGGCGTCTACCGCATCCGCTACAACAAGGGCGATCTGATTCCCTGGACGCAGGGTTTGGACTGGGGGGCCAACTACTCCAACATGCTGGGGCTGCCCGATCCCACCGGCACCTTCGCCAAGCTCATGCGGCTGTACCTGAACTTCCACTCGGATCACGAAGGCGGCAACGTGTCGGCCAACACCTGCCACACCGTCGGTTCGGCGCTGTCCGACCCGTACTACGCGGTGTCCGCGGGCTTGAACGGGCTGGCCGGCCCGCTGCACGGACTGGCGAATCAGGAGTGCCTGAACTGGATTCTTGAAACCATGCAGAAGTTCGGCGGGGCTCCTTCCGAGAAGCAGTTGCGCGACTTCGCCTTCGAGACCTTGCGCAGCGGCAAGGTCATCCCCGGTTACGGGCACGCGGTTCTGCGGGTCACCGATCCGCGCTATGCGGGCTTCCTCGAGTTCGGTAAGGAACACTTGGCCAACGATCCGGTCTTCCAGACCGTCTCGCGCGTATATGACGTGATCCCCAAGGTGCTGCAAGAGTACTCCGAAGAGCGCGTCAAGGCCGGCAAGGCTCCCATTGCCAACTGCTGGCCCAACGTCGATGCCGGTTCCGGGGCGTTGCTGTACCACTACGGCCTGACCGAGTTCCCTTACTACACCGTGCTGTTCTCAGTCTCGCGGTCTATGGGGATGCTCGCTCAGTTGATTCTGAACCGGGCGATGGGCACGGCGATCACGCGACCGAAGTCGGTCTCCACCGACTGGGTCAAGGGCACCGCCAAGTAGAACGGACGCTGACTGGGTGGCCCATCGCTTTAGCGGTGGGGAACACCAATTGCGTCAGAGACTACCACCGCGGCCTCGCCTGGCGATTGCACAGGCGAGGCCGCGTTCTGTTTGCTGCTGAGCCCGTCCCGGTAGGCGGCATGACCATGTGTACGCGGTTGGTCGCGGCCGGCGCAATCAGCGCGGCGTCAAAATTAGGGTTAGCAGTTCCGGTCCGACTACGCCCATAAGCCTGGTATGCGGAGGTGACACTTGGGGCACCGACCGTCGCGCATGTCGTTGCGGAGGATCTTGAATCCCAGGCGTTGGATCAGGCTGGTACCGCACTTGCAGCAGTACGTGTTGTTCCCCTCATGGGGGGCGATGTTGGAAGTGTAGACGTACTTGAGCCCGACACGCCGGGCGATGTCGCAGGCGGTCTCCAGGGTCGTGACCGGCGTACGCGGCAGGTTGGACAGGCGATACATCGGCACGAACCGCGAGAAGTGCAGCGGCGTGGTCAGTCCCAGGTTACGCCGAATCCAACCGCACATCTTGCGGATCGTGTCCGGCTTGTCGTTGTACGTGGGAACGATCAGGTTGACCAGCTCCAACCAGCATTTGGTCTTGGTCTTGATGGTTTCGATCGCCCGGAGAACCCCGTCCAGTTCCACCTGACAAACGGTCTCGTAGAAATCGTTGGTGAAGCCCTTGAGCCCGATGGTGATGGCATCCACGTACTGGGCGAAGTCCAGCAGCGGCTCGGGCTCGACGTACCCGCCGGTGGCGGCGACCACGCGCATCTCCGCTTTGCGCGCCGCCCGGGCGAGGTCGCGGGCGTATTCGAGAAAAGCCACCGGTTCGGTGTAGTTGAACGCGAGAATCTCGACGCCCTTGTCCTTGGCGGACTGAATCGCCTCCGCAGGCGCCAAGTCGAACGTGTCGAGTTCATCCGGCCGCGCTTGGGCGTGCTGCCAATTCTGGCAGTATAAACAGCGCAGGTTGCACCCCCCGGTAGCGATGGTCATGGTCCGGGTGCCGGGCAGCACGTGGTTTAGCGGAACCTTTTCGATTGGATCGACCCGCAGGATGCACGGCCGGCCGTAGCCGCGGGCGTAGTGCTTGCCGCCTACGTTGGTGCGCGAACGGCAAATGCCGGTTTCACCGTCGTCCAGGACGCAGTGATGCGGGCACACCCCGCACACGATCGATCCGTTCGCCAGCGGCTCGTAGAATTCGACCTCGTGCGTCCAGGGACTCCGGGACGGGCCGCGTGCCCGCGCATCCTCCACCCCGAGCCCACCGAAGGCGCATAAGCTGCACGTACCCACTCCGTAGCGGCCCAGTGCGACAAGGAAATCGCGTCGGTCGATCCGGTTCACCGCTACTCTCTCCGTGTTACCGGCGCCTCGTTGGACAACTGCTCGTAGCGAACCTTCAGCACCTCCGCGAAACCACGGTTGAGCAGGAACTGCGCGGTCCGCCCCGGCTGGACGCGCTTGCGGCGCATGGCGTCGATGTCGGCGATCAACTCATCCTTGCGGTCTTGCGGTTGGATGGCATCGGCCAAATCGTCCTTGTTCAGGGCGAACTCGACGTCGCTCATCCCGGACGCCTGCCGCACCGTTTCGCGCAAGAGGTTGCGGCGCTGCTCCGTGGTGGCATCGTCCATCGGCCCCAGATGGGCAATCTCCCTTTCGATCAGCCGCTCGATCATCCGCTCCACGCGCCTTTGAGGTTTGCCCCGGGCGCGCTCCAGCCAGCGGGCCAAGCGCGCGCCGTCGGACGCTTGGCCGACCCGCACCGGATCCTTCAGGTTCTTGGGCGGGAGCAGACAGGGTTTGTAAGTCTCCATGACTTCGAGCTGGCCCGGGCGCAGCACCGCTTCCGCCGCCAATTCCAGTTTGACGATCTCTGCATTAAAATCCTTGCGAGGGAGCTTGTCCTTGGGCTTAGCCTGTCGCTGCGTGCTCTTGAAGCGTTCTGCCTCATCGGCCAGGTATACGAGCTGCTCGATTTGCTCGCGGCTGAAGTACATGCCGTTGGCCAGGTTCCAGTTGTTGATCTCTTTGCGTAGCTCGTGGAGGGTTTGTTCATCCTGCTCGCCACGAGCCCGCGGATAGTCCCGGGTGCCCGAGCGCCGACAGTCGACCGCCTCGCGGACCACCTGCGGCGCCCGCACGTCCGCCAGTTGGCACAACGGCTCCGCGGCGGCGGGACGCAACAAGTACTTCGCGATCGCGTCCGGACGAACGTGGGTAGCCTTATTGATCGTCTCCAACTCCTTCCGCGCGCTTTTCAACTGCGGATCGTCACCTTGGGGCCTCAGCCCCGTACGGCGGGCCCGGCGCTCGGCGCGACGGGCGGCCCTGCGTCGTTCCTTGGAACTGGCGAAGCGATCGAAGACCGCCTTTCTGTTCGGCTTATAGTCTGCGGCGATTTGCCGTTGATCCGGAGTCAGGACATCCCAAACCCCCTCCGCCAGCGAGTTGAGGTCCGCAGACACCGTCTCGCGCAGCGCTAAGGCCCGGTGATGAATCCGCGCCGTGCGACGCTCCACCTCGGGCGTGAACCCCTGATTCAGCCGATCCTCTTCCAAAAACGCGGTGTAGGCCTCGATCTCCAGCGGCTGGATTTCGGCGAGGTCGTTGTAGTAGTCGAGGTATCGCCGGCAGGCTTCTTCGTACTGTCGCAGGATGGCCCGCGCTTGCTCTTGGGTCAGCGAAAGCGACAGGATGAAATCGAGCGAATCCACCGCCTGGCGGTCGAAATCCCCCTCCTGCCCGCGCAACGCTTCAGGCACCTGGGCGGCCAGGGCGACCACGGGACACGTCCCTACCACGCAAAACAGCACCAACCGCAGTGGTCCGCGAAGCGCGGTCCGGGATGAACTGAGCAGTGACATGGCGCACCTCCTGCGAGGATTATCGGCGGCCTCCAGCACCTCTCTATTATAAACGAAACGCCGCCCGATTCATTGCCCGAACACGGCTGATTTTCAGCTTAGCCGGGAACGCCCACCGTGGCCGGCGGCAAGGCCATTGCGAATCTGAAGGGTCGCAGGCATAATACGACCCGGACATGATGCACTGACGCCAGACCGGTCGGTCGGTCGTCACGCACGCAAAGGAATGCCACAAATGAAATCCAGAACCAAGAAACTCCTGCTGGTCATGCTGCTCGTCGGCACGTTCGCCCAGGTGGCACTGGCCGACCTGTTCAGCCCGTTCAGCTTCAGCTTCGCCAACAGCTTCATGAACAGCGTGTTCCTGTTTCCGTTCCGCATGGGCGGGTGCTTCTAGGGGCTCGCGTACGCGACGTTACAGCGCCATCAGGCTGTCGTACGTCTCCGGGCGGCGGTCGCGGAAGAACTGCCACACGTTGCGCACTTCCCTGATCTCGTCCAGGTCGAGGTTGCCGACGATAACATCGTCCTCGCCGCGCTTGCCTTCGGCGATGATCTGCCCACGGGGACTGCACAGATAACTCGTGCCGTAGAACTCCCCGATGCGCCAGGGGTCCTCGAAACCAGGACGGTTGATCGCACCGACGAAGTACTGATTGGCCACCGCGTGGGCCGGCTGCTCCAGCTTCCACAGATGCTCGCTCAAACCGGCGACCGTTGCTGATGGGTTGAACACGATCTCCGCGCCATTTAGCCCCAGGGCCCGGGCACCTTCGGGAAAGTGTCGGTCGTAGCAAATGTACACCGCCACCTTGCCGACCGCGGTGTCAAAGACCGGATAGCCCACGTTGCCGGGCTTGAAGTAGAACTTCTCCCAAAAGCCCGGCGCGCAATGCGGGATGTGTATCTTGCGGAACTTGCCCAGGTACTCTCCGTCGGCATCGATCACCGCGGCGGTGTTGTAGTAAACCCCCGTCAAGTCCTCTTCGTAAAGGGGAACCACCAGGACCATGCGGTGCTTCGCGGCGAGTTCGCACATCAGCCGGGTGGTCGGGCCGTCGGGGACCCGCTCGACCATGCCGTACCACTTGGGATCCTGCTCGGCGCAGAAGTAGGGCCCGTAGAACAGCTCCTGCAGGCAGACAACCTGCGCCCCTTCGTCAGCGGCCTGAGCGATCAGCCCGACGTGCTTGTCGATCATGGCTTGCTTGATCTTGTCGACGCTGGAGGTCGCCGGCTCACACAACGTCGCCTGAATCAGCCCGGCCCGCACGATTCTTGCCATGGGTCGCTCCTCGGAACTCGGAACTTTTCTCGTGCTAGGTCGCCGGGCTCTCTTGCGTCTCCTCTTCGGCGGCTTTCGCGGAGAGCTTCACGCGCCCGTGCGGGTCGATGTTAATCACCTTGACCCGCAACATGTCGCCGATCTTGCACACGTCTGACACGCTACGAACGTAGTCTCCGGACAGCTCGCTGATATGGCACAGGCCGTCCTCGCCCGGGACCAGTTCCACAAAAGCGCCGAAGTCCTTGATGCCGGTGACCCGGCCCTCATAGATTCTCCCGAGCTGAACTTCCTCGGTGATCGCCTCGATCATGGCCCGGGCGCGCTCACCACCGGCGGCGTCGATGCACGAGATGTTGATCGTGCCGTCGTCGTCAATCTCCACGCGGGCGCCGGTGTTGGCTTCGATCCCCTTGATACCTTTGCCGCCCGGTCCGATGACCTTGCCGATCTTCTCGGGGTTGATCTTCATGGTAAAGATGCGGGGGGCGTAGCTACTGATCTCCGGCCGGGGTTTGGCCAGGGCGGAGAGCATTTGCTTGAGAATGTGCAGGCGGGCGTGTTTGGCCAACTCCAGCGTTTCGACGATGATCTCCTGGGGCAGTCCGCGGG
>JAUWNF010000029.1 GCA_030612785.1 Phycisphaerales bacterium | reverse complement strand
CACGCGCCGCGGTTTTTCAAGCCTGGAAAGGTGAATGGTTGCGGACTAGAGATCAATCACCGGAGGGGATGGCGGAATAGAGCCCAGGGTGAGCGGAGCGAGCCCTGGGTCACCGGGGTGGTGGGGACCTTAACCCCCGGAGGGGGTGACGGAAGGATGGACCTCGAGACGCTTTCCCACGACGTTCGCGGTGGAGTCCCGCCTTCCGTCGCCCCTGTTCAGGGGCTTGACGGCTGCGGGCTCTGCTTACCCAGGGCTCCCCTTGCCACGCGACTCGCCGCGAAGCGGCTTCTGGCGGGCTCCGCCCGCGGCGCGTGTCATGGGTTCGCCCGGGGCTTCATTCCGTCGCCTCCTTCGGAGGCTGTGGGGGACGCCACTGCCGGAGCGTACATGTGGGTAAGGCTGAGGGCGTAAGCCCGTGGAATGAGTGCGGTACAAGAGCATAAACCCCGGAGGGGCGACTGAGGGTTGGGCTGCCTTTGACCCTATACCACGGGCTTGCGCCCGTGGCTACACACCCGCACCCCTGTCGGGGCTCAGGGAAGGAGAAGCCGGCCGAGTTGCGTTTGCGGATGCACCCGGACAAGTGCGGGCCACGCTTACTTTCCGGCATCGGCGATGGTGGGAATGAGCTTCTTCAATTCGCGCTCCAGCTTGCGGCCGCGAAGGTCCTTGGCTACCACCTTCCCATCGGGGCCGATCAGGAAGGTCGCGGGGATCTGGGCAACATTGTATTCCTTGGCCACGGGATTCTGCTCGGCGGGACCGAGCACTGCCACCGGCCAGGGGACGTCCTGTTTCTTGAGGAACGATTTAACCACCGACTCCTCGAAGTCGAGGCTGATCCCGATGACCGTGAAACGACCGTTCTTGCCGTAGGTATCGTACGCCTTCTTGATGTTCGGCATCTCCGCGATGCACGGGCCGCACCACGTCGCCCAGAAATCGATCAGCACCACCTGGCCACGCAGATCGCTGAGCTTGAAGTCCTTGCCGTCGAGCGTCTTGACTTTGATGTCCGGGGCCGGCTCGCCGACGTTGATGATGAGGAACTTCTCGATGTTGACCATGGCCAGCTTGGGGTCACCGACCGGCAACCGGATCTCCTTGACGAAGGAGAACTCCAAAGGCCCCGGGCCTCACCCGAACCCGGTGCGGGGGGCGTGCCGTTTGGCTTCCAGCGAATAGCTTCCGGCCGGGAATCCCGCTATGGTGTAATTCCCGTCTTGGTCGGTGACCGCGCCGTACTGCGGGACGATCGAGTCGCCTCCAGGGAACAACGCTGCAAAACGGGAGAAGATGGAGCCGCTAGCTGAGACCGGCATCACGCTGACCGCCACGTCCTTCAGCGGCTTGCCCTGGGGCCCCCGAACACACCCGGTCAGCTTGGGGCCTTTGGTCAGGTCCAGGTTGAACTGCGTGGTCTTGCCCGTCTGCGCTGAAACCGGGACCTTCAACAACGTGGCACCAAAGCTGCGCTTGGGAATGATCTGATCGAATGACAAGGCCCACGGGCCACCCATCGGCAGCGGGCCGACCCGAAACGTGCCGTTGGTGGCGATATCGACGCTCGGACGGACTAAGATGAAGCTGCGACTTGCTCCGAAGGGTGTCTGCCAGGGTATCTGCCAGGGCATCATCCCGGGGAATTCAAAATACCCGTACAGTTTGCGGTCCTTGGAAACCAGGCCGGTGATTGTGCCCTCGATGAACGTCGGCGGAGCCAGAACCAGGTCCACGCCGTCGTCGGCATTGGGCTGTTCCACTTCCGTCTTGACCACCACGCCCCGGTCTTTGTGTACGGCCAGCAGGTTGAACCGGCCCGCGCGCAGACCTTTGATGTCGAAGTGCCCCTGATCATCGGTGGTTCCGTCGCCCGACCCGCGACCGTTGTACTTGGTGAAGAGGAACAGGACCTTCTCGTCCCGCGCATAGGTGTGCACGCGGTCCGGCCCACCGTAGAACATGTACCCCTCGTCCGCCCGGACCGCATACACCTTGGCGGAGGTCACCGGCTTCTGTTCGTAGTCCAGCACGCGCCCCTCCAACACGTTCAGCGGCTCGGGCTTCGACGGGGTAGAATCGTCATCCGCTCGGACGCCGCTCGCCAAGAGGACGATAGCGGCCCAAGCCAGTCCGCACCCCAGGATTCGTCTTTTCACGGTTGTGCCACGCTTCACGATCGGATTCCTCAAATGGGTGGAAAAATTGGCCCGAACCATTATACCAGTATTTTCCACGTCGGGTGGCGACCTTACATGATAGTACTCAGCACTTGCTCTAGCGTCGTCGGCGCATGGCCCGATCCATCTCGCGACGGTGTTCGGCCTCTTTGAGGTCCTGGCGTTTGTCGACACTGGATTTGCCCTGGGCCACGGATAGCATCACCTTCACCAGGCCTCGATCATTGAAATACACGTCCAACGGCACCAGCGTGAGGCCCTTTTGCGTGACTTTCGCCTCCAGCTTGCGGATCTCACCCCGGCGGAGCAGGAGCTTGCGAGGCCGCTTCGGCTCGTGGTTGCTCGTGTGGCCGTGTGAGTACGGTGCGATGTGGAACCCTAACAGCCAGACCTCCCCCTCGGTAATGCGGGCGTAGGCTTCGTCCAGGGACCCTCGACCGGCCCGGAGGCTCTTGACCTCCGTTCCCTGGAGTACCAGACCACACTGGACTGTTTCGAGGATTTGGAACCGGTGCCGGGCCTTGCGGTTTCGGATTCGCGGGGTTGTCTGCGGCTTTTTTGGCATAACCATTTGATTGGACAAGGCTTAGGGACTAAGATACGCCGATGGGACACCGCCGCGGCGCGCCGGGTTGCGGCGGGATTTTAGAGGCCCGGTCAAAGATTGCAACCGCTTCGGTTCGATCTAGGTATATATGATGGGCGAAGATGGCGCCATGAAGCCGAACGCCATGGAACGAGCACGAGAGGTCGAGGTTATCGGGCGGGCTCAGCGCGGCGACGCAGGCAGCACGCACGCGTTGATCGACGCGCACAAGGACCGCCTGCATGCGTTCGTGTGGCGTATGGTCCGCAACCATCACGACGCCGAGGAATTGTGCCAGGACACCTTTCTCAAGGCCTTTGCCGCCTTGGACTCCTTCAACAGGCGCTTCCGCTTTAGCACGTGGTTGTTCACCATTGCGTACCGTCTCTGCTTGAACCAGTTGCGGCGCAAGCGCTCGCTAACTGGTGAGATGGACTTCAGCCTGATCTCCACAGGCGAGTCGGACGTCAGCGAACACGCCGCCCAGAGCGAAGAGGCCGCCCGTCTGAAAAGGTTGATCTGGCAGGCTGTCGACGAGCTGAGCGTGTCCCAGCGTGCTACGGTGCTGTTGTTTTATCGGCAAGAGCAAAGCTGTGCGGAGATCGCCCAGGTCCTGCAACTGCCGGTCTCGACGGTAAAGAGCCACCTGCACCGGGCGCGGGCGCGTTTGAGGGAAGTCCTCGAGCCGGCGGTGGCGGACAATCTGGACGGTTTTCGCATCCTCTCCGACGCGGCCGGGTAAAACCGGTCGGAGGGCGCGTTGCGGGGTCAGAGCGCCTCGGCGCCCTCGCGAGGGCCGCCCCCACGAACCGGGCCAGGATGTGAGGATAGCAGGGTATGTCAGGCTTGACCTGTGAGAACGCACGCAACCTGTTCGATGCCTATCTGAACGGTGAGCTTCCCACCGCGATGGAAACCGAACTGAACGCTCACCGTCTGCGGTGCCCCCGATGCCGGCACGAACTGGCCTTGCTGGAGGTGACGGGCGAAGTCATCGCGGCCGACGACGGCGCACCCGCGCTAAGCAATGAGTTCAGTTCGCGGCTGTTGGCCTGCGTTACCGGGCAATACAACTCACCCCAACATCGGCGGCGAAGGCTGATCCGCATAGGGGCGCAAGTGCTCGCCGCGGCGGCTTGTATCGCGCTTGCGGTGATTCACTTCAGCGGCCCGGAGAAGAAGGTGGCGGGATTCAAGACGCCCCGCATCAACGTCTCGCCAAGCCAGGTCGGCGCGGCGGACCGTTTTGCGGATGCGGAACAACCGGCTTCGCCGCAAGAAACTTTCCAGGCCCAACTGGAACGGGCATTGACAGAATGGCGCAATGACGCATCATCTTTGAAAAAGATGTATCAGTTTTTCACGCCGCAGATTCACGAAGAGATGAGGCTCGAAGATTCTGAGAACGGCCATGATCAACCCGACCAGTTCGAGCCCGGCCAACCCGACGCGCCCCCCGAGAGTACCACCGTTTCCGGTCAGATCGTCGAGGACATTTAGGCCCGGCTGCGGGCGCGTGTACGACCGGTCCCCAGCGGATCGGAAGCGTCCGGCTGGGTTTGGGCTCACGACCACGGTGCGTTGGCGACGAGCGTTTGCGATTTCGCTGGCGGCCGCTGTCGCATCAATGGGGCCCACCGGCGCCGTTCCGGCACGCGGGCAGACCCGGGCCACGTCGCCGGGGTCGCTGGCCGCCTACGCACCATCGGACTGTGGGGTGTTTATCCAGATCGAGCGTCCGGAAAACATCAATCCAAACCTGCGCAACGCAAACGCGTGGAAGCTCCTGCAACTCATGCTCGGCGCCGAGATCGGTCCGGCGGACGATTCGAGTGACTGGTACGATATTCTGGTCTCCAATCTGGCGGGCGAATCGACGGCGGCGATGCGCGAGCTGTTCAGCGAGCGGGCGGCCCTGGTAGCGCCGACCTGGACCGAACTCGCAGACGGCGTGATCCTTATTCAGATACCGAACCGCGCCGCCCTGCGGCGACTTGTCGGCCCCGGCCGAGTAAAGAGCGAAGCGCAACAGGGCGGCCTGAGAATCTATGAAACCACGCGAGGTCTGCTCATTGCGACCGACGGGCGAACGGTGATTATCTCCCAGCAACAGGCGCCGTCTGAGTTGTTCTCGGGGTGCCTCGACCTTCTGAGGGGCAAGAGCAAAGACTCGCTACGAAACACCCCCCGGTTTTCCGCAAGGGTCAAAGAACTGCCCAAGCGGGTGATCCCACAGGGGTTTTTCTATTTTTCGACCGTAGTTCGCCATGCTACCAGCGGGCCGGCCACGGAGCCTACCAGCGCGCCGGCGAGGGAGGCGGAGGTCGCCGTTCTCTGGCCAGGGGTGCGCGCCGGGGTGGTAGGTATGTATGTGTATGGTAGTCGTGTCGACTTCGTTTTGCGCGCGACCCCGGCGGAAGCCCCGAACAGAACCTGCCCGCGCGTGGACATGCGGTGGGTCAAACATCTTCCGCGCTCCACGCTGGCGGTTTGGGCGACCTCGCTGGACGTAGACGCCGCTTTCGAGCGCTTCGTCAGCGCACCTTCCGACTCCGCGGTCACACTCTACGCCGGTTTCCTGACCAGGGCATTGAATCCAGAGCAACTGAAACGCGACGTGGTCAGCAAGATCGGGCCGCGGGTAATGTGTGTCTGGGGCCACGATTTCGTGGTCGAGCAAGGGAGTTCCTCGTTGGGGCTGCTGCTGGAATCCACCGATGCCGACGCGGTTAAAAGCGCCCTGGATGTTGCAGTGAGCGAATTGGTCGAGGCGGTCAACACGGGGGGCGTGCCCGACGACGAGAACCAACTTCGCGTGACCACGGAGGAAATCTCCGGCGCGGAGGTTACCGTTATCGAGTTGGCCGACTATCTCGCGGCGAAACCGCTCACCAGCGTGGCACCGCGTCTGCTCTCCACCATGCGGTTATGTTACACCGCCTTGGACGATTGGCTGCTGGTAGCGTGGAACGTGAACCACATGCGCGAGTTGATCGCCGCCCACCAGGGGACTCAGCCCATGCTGGGCGAGTTCACCGACGTCGGCCGCTTGGCGTTACGGCGCGGACCGACGGTACTGGGAGTGGGCCAGTTGGCCACCGCGGCGGCCGTCCTGGGTGAATGGCTGGACGAGACGGAGAAGCAGCCCGATTCGATTCTGAATCTTTATGCTCGGGGAATCGAGGGCGTAACGGGAGAACACGGGCGCTGGTTAGGCCTGGGGCTGGGGCCGCAGACCCGCCCGGGGCGCGCCCCGGTAACCATCGTCTACGAGGACGGTCCCTGCCACGGGCTGCTCGAGAGCGGCGATGACATCTTGGCCATCGACGGAGAAGTGCTCGATCTGGAGGATGCGAACGGGGCGCTGCACGAACGCGTCCGGGCACTGGCCGACGGACAGACCGTAGCCTTGCGCCTGGAGCACGAGGGCGTCTTAGTCGACGTGCATGTGGTGGTCAATCGCCCGAGGAGTCCCCGGGAGAAAGCAGTTGCCGATGCGGTCTGTGCACTTCGGCGTCTGCAAGCCCTGAGCCGGCATCTGGCCTTTGCCACGTTCTCCGTTACGCGGAGCAATGTCGAGTCCTACCATGCGCATTTGCGCCTGCGGTTCAGCGACAACCGCTGACCTGGCGGGAATGGCTTCGCCGCCGGTAGCGGCACAGCGAAGGTGACGTGGGCAAGCCCTCGGGCGAGCCACCCTCAAATTGACAGGCGCCGTTGCGCCAGTTACAAAGCTTCCGCAGAGCGGGAACCAACAAGTTCCGTGTTGACGAGGCGCCTGAGACGATGTCCCTGCGTATAATCCCCGCGATTGGGGCGAAGACCATCCAGTCCTTCGAGGCCTTCGGCCGATTCTGGCTCTTCGCCGGGCACATGCTGCGCTGGTTGTTCGTCGGCATGGGGCGGTGGAAGAACTGGCGGCTGGTCATGCCCCAGTTCTTCGAGGTGGGCAACCGGACGCTCCCGGTCATGGTTATCACCGGGCTCTTCGTGGGTTTGGTACTAGCGGTCCAAAGTCACGACCAGCTCGCCGCCGCGGGCTTCGAGCAGCGCATGGGCGTGCTGGTGAATCTGACGCTGGTGACGGAACTCGGTCCGGTGCTCGCCGGTGTGATGCTCGCCGGGCGCGTGGGCGGCGCACTGACCGCCGAGTTGGGGACCATGAACGTTACCGAGCAGATCGACGCCTTGCGGGTGATGGGGGCCTCCCCCATCCGCCATCTGGTGGTTCCGCGTTTCCTGGCGTGCCTGCTGCTGACGCCGCTGTTGACTTTCTTCTGCGATGTGGTGGGCGCCCTATCCGGTTGGTTCATCGCGGTGGTGCTCAAGGGTGTCCCTAACGAGCCGTACTGGTACTACGTCAAAGATGCGATCGAGATGTGGGACGTGATGGTCGGGTTCGTCAAGAGTGTGGTGTTCGGCGGGGCGATCGGACTGATCGCCTGCTACAAAGGATTCCATTGCCGCGCGGGCGCCGAAGGCGTGGGGCGGGCCTGCACGGAATCCTTCGTAGCCAGCTTCATCGCCATCCTGGTGACCGACTTCTTTATGGCGACGTTCTTCCAGGGTTTGTACAAGGCATTGTACGGATTCAAATCCCTCATTAATTAAGAGGATCGCCCCCGTGGTCGCACACCCCGCCAATCTGTCGTCCCTGGGCAACGGTCCCGAAGCGATCATCGAGTTGCGGGGAGTGCACAAGCGTTTCGGGACTCTGGAGGTTCTCAAAGGCATCGACCTGGCCTTGCTCAAGGGACAGAGCACCGTAATCATCGGCGAATCGGGCGCGGGCAAAAGCGTGATTCTGAAACACATCGTAGGGTTGCTACGACCGGATGTGGGGACGGTCCACTTCCACGGCGAGCGCATAGACCACGCCGGCGAGCGCCGTCTGGCCGAGCTACGCATGCAGTTCGGGTTTCTGTTCCAGATGGGCGCCCTGTTCGACTCGCTCACCGTCGCGGAGAACATCGCGTTCCCCATCGTCGAGCACACCGGGGCCAAACCGCGCGAGGTCGAGGAAATCGTCGCCCGCACCTTGCGGCGGGTCGGATTGGACGGAGTTCAACAGAAGCGCCCGGCGGAACTCTCCGGCGGACAGCGTAAGCGCGTCGCCCTCGCCCGGGCCATCGCCCGCGATCCCGAGGTCATTCTCTACGACGAACCCACCACCGGACTCGATCCCGTACGCGCCGACGTCATCAACGAACTGATCCGCAAGCTCCAGCGCGAGCTGGTGGTCACCAGCATCGTGGTGACCCACGACATGGCCAGTGCGTTCAAGGTTGCTGACCGCATCGTCATGCTCTACGAGGGACGGTTCATCTTTGACGGCACGGCCGAGCAGATCAAGGAGTCTGCTGACCCCAGGGTCCGGGAGTTTGTCGAAGGACGTGCATCCGAAGAGGTCTTGCGCTCCCTGCAAGAGGATTGAGGTGTGAAGTGAAGGAACATCGACGAAACGTGTTGGTCGGGGCCTTCATGGTGGCTGGGCTGGGCACCCTCGGGCTGCTGATGACCATGTTCGGCGAAGCCCCCGAGTGGCTGGGTGGTGCCGAGTGGTCCCTGGAAATCCATGTCAAGCAACTGCGCGGCGCTCCCCAGGGGACGCCGGTCAACTTGAACGGCGTGCAGATTGGGCGCGTGGGTGACCTGGAGTTCGACAACCCCAAGAGGCCCGACCTGGGCGTTTCCATCATTGCCCTGATCAAGGATCTGTACGGCGTCCCCAGCGGCGCTTACGCCGTTATCTACGAACCGGTGCTGGGCATCGGGCGCGGGCGGATCGAGATTGTCGTACCACCGGACGGCGGGGGACGTCCGCTCGACAAGGAGAAGGCCCTCATCCGAGGAGAGATGGGCAACATGATCGACGAGATTGTGCCCAAGACCATGATGAGCAGCGTCGAACGGGCCGTGCGACAAATCGGCGACTTCGCCGCGGCCCTCACGCCAGTGGCCGACGACCTACACGATATCTTCAAGAAGGCTCCCATCGAATTGATCGACGATCCCGCTCTGGCTGGAGAACTCACGGCCAATCTCCGCACCGCCATCCAGCGCTTCGATAAGACCCTCAAGCATGTTAACGACGTGCTCGGCGATCCGAACGTCAAGAGCGCTCTGCTGGAGACCATCGAGAACGTGCGCGAGGGAACCGAGGATGGAAGGCTCGCGCTCGCCGACCTACGTGAAACCACGGCAACGCTTCGGGACAGCAGCTTGCGCATCACCACCAAGATTGAGCAAGGCGTCGATGACACCACTGCCAACTTCGATCAACTCAGCCGCAAGGCCATGCCGGTTCTGGACAACTTGGCTGAGGCGACGGCCAACCTCAACCGGGTGTCGCTCGACCTGGCCGACGGCGAAGGCACCGCCGGCAAGCTTCTGCGCGATGATCGGCTCTACGAAAAGCTCGTGCTGTTCACCGATCACCTCACTGACCTGGTTGACACCCTGCGCCGGGTCACCAACAAGATCGAACGGCAGGGCTACATCGACCTCGCGGTCCACGAGAAGAGCCCCCTCGGTCCACTGCCGACACAGATGAAGCTGTACGATGTGAAGACGCTACCCCAGGAAGGAGGAAGCTGATGCGCACCTCCCGGATCAAACGCCACCTGTCCGGGCTGATGGCCCTGTTCGCCCTGCTGTGTACCGGATGCGACAGCACCGGCACGTGGGACATCGTTATGGGCAGCCTGCAGTTGGCCACCGGAATCGTTGACGTGGCGACCTGATGGAGGCCCAGTCGAACAAGCAGACCGCACGGAACGCGGCTCGGCGCTGCGGAGTGCGCCTCGGCGCTCTCCATCACCTTGCGTGGCCGAATGGTGTTCCGATCACAATTCGTTCCTGTGCAATGACTTGCACACGCGCGCCAACCACCGCACACCGGTCCTTATCGGGCTTAACCGGCTGTTCACGCTGACCTCAGGGGCGTAATGCGTCCCAATATGTGGTATCGGCCTAACCTGGACGTGCCAGACTTGGCACACTCAGTGACGGGCGGCGGGTGTCGCCAGTCGCAGCCCGAGACGCGGGTGAGCCTGTAACATCTTGATACAGCGTTGGTTATGTTTTCCTCGGCATCGCTGTCGGCCGCGCGGCGCGGGTGGTACGCGGCTTGCAGCTACACTGGCGTTGGGAGAGATGAAGCATGAGTCCGCAAGCCGCGATAGGAGTTTGCTTTGCAGCCAAAAAAGCTCATCTCAGACCAGCCGGTGGCCTTCAAGCTGAAGGACACCGTGTGCCCCGACATTAGCGAGATGGTCCGGGCAATCGGTCCAGAGTTGCAGGTGACCGGCAACATAGTCTTTTGCAGCGATGGGGGCGACCAGAAGAATCGCTTCGCGGTTGTCGAGGTGGCGGGGATTCATACACCGCTGATCGTACCAGTCGATTGCCTGGAATCGGCCGTCCGGTTGGTGGAAGGGCGGGCGTGGCAATCGGTCGAGCCCCCTTTGAGCGGGGCCTGCTAAGGAGGCGCTACGCGGGTCGGCGTACTTCGCGGACGCCGGGTCCGAGAGGTTGGCTACAGAACGGAGACTCCACCCGCCGACGGCGGGATGATCATAGTGCTCTCTCTCTCCCGCCCAGGCTGGGGCTGTCCTCCCGGACAGCTCTCGCCTGGGCCCTATGAGCGAATTGGTCCGTCTCACGGGCATTATCATAGAGCTCTCTCTCTCCCTCCCAGGGGGGCACAGCTTGCAAGGGCGGTTCCCTCCTGGGACTTTTTATGCCGCCTGATACCACACACAAGAGATGGCCACACCCGCCCACAGTCTTGAGCGAAGCTCTCAACGCCTTTTGTCCGCCGGTTTGTCCTGCGGTGATTCAGAGACGTCGTATGCTTCCACGTCGATGAACTCGTCACCCCCGGCGGGGGGCGAACCCAACGATGGCGGGACGATCGTCATCCGTTTCTTGAAGTAGTTGGTCACCGCTCTACGCACAAGTGCCCGCGTGGGGGGAATCAACAGTACGAATCCGAAAGCATCCGTTATGACGCCGGGCGTAATCAGGACCGCGCCGGCGATGAGGATCAGCAAGCCGTCTACCATCTCCTTGGCCGGTATGGTCCCACGCGCGAGATGTTCCTGAATGCGAGCCAAGGTGCGGAGCCCCTGATGTTTGGCTAACGCGGCGCCGATCACGCCGGTGAGAACGACCAGGGCGACGGTAGGTCCGATGTCGATGGTGCGGCCGATTTTGATCAGCAACGCCAACTCGACGACCGGCAGCACGATGCACAGCAGCAGGAACGTAAGGAACATCTCCGCGGATTATAGCGATGTTCGCCCGGAGCGCCAGCACGACGACGCGGTGGAACAAAGGCACTCCCTTTGGCAGCTTTGAACGCTGGTTTTCGCGGACCTGCTTAGCTCTGATTTTTCCACCTAACCTTTCCACTCCAATGCCCTCCGGAGGCACCGGCGGGGGTTTATTGACCCAGTGGATTAGTGTAGCTTGAGATAATCCACTGGTTACGAACCCGTCACTTCGGGGCGGCCAGCTTCCACCAGCCCTCTCCCTCCGCCGCTCCACAATAGCCTCATATGCCGAGCGTTCATGCACAAAAACCACATTTTGTGGGGGGAAGAATTTGACAGGCTACAAAATATGGAGTATACTGTAGAGGAACCTGTTATCTCAAATAGACCTAAAATGGCCCGACGAAACGAATTGACTGATTTCTTCACCCAACCCCAGTCCACCGCACAGAGACGCTATGAAGTCTGCCGGGCCTACTTCCTGGAACGGCAAACCGATCGACAGATCGCCCAACCATCCTGGTCCCGCCTGGGACGTCGCCTGGGGCTTGGCAGACAGCGAAGGCGTGAGCTTTAGTGAGACGTCGTTGGTGGTTGGACTCGGTCCCGGTCCGGTGCACGGTCCTTCCTTTGTTCCCGAACCCACCACGCTCTTCCTGCTTGCTCTTGGCGGTTTGCTCGTGACCAGACGCAGATGCTGACGCGATTCAACAACCGAAGCCAATCACGGGTCGCTCCGCTACCGGGTCGGCCCGCTTTCGTTTTCGTCCGCTCCTGCGAGGATCGCTGCCCGGCACTCTCCTTGCACAAATCAACTTGGAGAAGAAGCACGTTTCCACGTCATCGACTTGGAATCCAACGCTCCCAAGTACTCTAGGCCAATCGTGCTCCAGAAACTGACGGACGTGGCTTGGCTCGAAAAGCCTCAGGTAGACCGAGAAGACCATCCGCATAACGGGTCGGTCTTCTCGTTTGTAGTCAACGATGTACAGCCGTCCCTCCTCTTTCACCACGCGGGAGATTTCTTCTAGGGCGGCAATCATCAATTCATATTTCAGTTCGTGCAATCCAAATGAAACCATGGCTACGTCGAACTGGCCATCTTTAAGCCCCATCTTCGTGGCATCCATCCGCTGGATTGAAATATTGGGGGTACCGCGCCGCCGGATCTTGCGCTCGGCGACGGCAATCATATCCGGTGAGAGGTCGATGCCGATAATCTTGTTTCGGTCATTGAGCTCGGCAACAGCTATGCAACCATTCCCCGTTCCGACGCATACGTCCAGCACGCGTAGTGGTTCGTTGGGTATCCTGCGTGCCAGCACATACCTGGGATTTCTGTTCTTCTTCAGGAGGAGAACCAAATCAAACCAGTCATAGAACTTGGCCAGGATTCTGAACTTTAGCCTGATTCTACGCTCATAGTCACGCAACATGATGTCTCTTCCGCTCTCTCGTCCCCCACCGTACTGGGGAGTCTACTTCTTGGTCGCCTTCCCAGCTAGAGGCGCGGAGCCGCTTCGAGATTGTCCGAGCGTTTGCGCAGGCAAGCGGCGGGCGAGCCCGGGCTGCGACAGGCCCTTGGGAGCATACCGTTGTGCTTTCCCTCTTTCCGCGGGACCGGTTAGACTATGTATGAGGAAGTACACTGGAATCTGATACAAGGACGCCAAGGTGGATGAACCGCCCCAGAACATCCGGGCCGTCACGCAGGACGGTTGTCTCGAAATCACCTGGGCCGAAGGGCACGTCGGGCTCTATCCGTTCCCGATGCTGCGCGGGGAATGCCCTTGTGCCTCTTGCGTGGACGAGTACACGGGCAAACGGAAGCTCGACCGCTCGACCATCCCGAACGACATCGTCATCACCAACCTGGAACTGGTCGGCCGCTATGCGCTCAAGATCGATTGGTCCGACGGACACAATGCGGGATTGTACACCTGGGAGCACTTGCGGCAGCTCTGTCCGTGCTCTCAGTGCAAGTAGGGTGTGACCGGCGACGCGGCCTACGGGAACAAGCTTCGTGACAGAGAACGATGGAAGCCCACTAACCGAGAAACGAAGCCGGCGCCCCGGCGCGGTGTTGGCGTTGCTGGTTTTGGCCATGATGGTCCTGTACCTGATGGTCGGTCGGGGCGGGGCGAAGCCCGAAGGCTGGCTGACCGACCTGGATCAGGCCAAGCGGCAGGCTAAAGCCTCGAAGAAACTGGTGTTCGTCGAGTTCGGCGCCGGTTGGTGCTCCCCGTGCTGGCAGATGAAGCGGGAGGTCTTTCCCGATCCTCAGGTTCAGGAAGCGTTGGCGGATTTCATCAGCGTTCATATCGACGTGGACGCCCAGCCCGAGGTGGCCAACCGGCACGGAGTCGAGATGCTGCCGACCCTGGTGGTACTGGACCACCAGGGCACCGTGCGCGCGCATTGGCCTGGGGGGATGTCGGCCGCCGAACTGCTTCGGTTCCTTAACCACGTCCGGCGGCCCGAATAGCGGCACCGACAAGCCCAGCGCCGGTTTTCGCCCGCGGTATTTCAGGGCGGTGCAGCGTTACTCCTGGTGGGTGACGTAACGCCGAGGGACGCCGCCTATAAGGGGCGGCGCTACCTCTGCGGCGGTCTTCGGCCGTCGGCAACGTCTTCCTCGAAGGTCTTCTTGCGCCGCAGGATATGGTGGTAGTGTTGGGCGAAGCGGTGGGCTTCGTCGCGGACTTGTTGCAGGAGGCGCAGGGCTTCATGGTTGCGCGGCAGGCGGACGGGGCCGCTCTTGGCCTGGATGTAAACC
>JAUWNF010000021.1 GCA_030612785.1 Phycisphaerales bacterium | reverse complement strand
CGTGCGCATCTCGGACGTGGCCAAGCACATTACGCACCGCGAGGAGGAAGGTAACGCCTTGCGGAAGGCCATCTACGTCGAAGCCCGCCGGGAGGAATGGGAAGTCGCCTTCCATCTCATCGAGCAGATGAAGACCCAATTCGGGTACCATGAGGAGGCGGCGCGGATCGAGGAGGAAGTGGTCGCGGCCCGCACCGACGCCATGCGCACCAAGATGGCTGAGGCCTCGGCGCACATCGAGGAGTTGTTCAACGCACACGCATGGGCGCAGGCGGAACGGGAGATCGAACGTCTGCACAACGCCTTACCGGACGAACGGCGGGTGGCGCGCCTGGCAAAGGAGTTGGAACGGCGGCGTCAGCAGCGGAAGGAGGAACTGCTGGCGGCCTGGAACGAGGCCCTCCGCCGCAACGATCTCGATGCGGGCATCAACGTCCTCAAGGAACTGGACGCTCACCTTACCCGGGAAGAGGCGCGCGAGTTGGAAGACTCGGCCCGCAACCTGTTCAAGGAGAAGCTTGCCCAATTGGGCGTTCAGTTCAAATTCGCGGTGGGCGAGCAGCGCTGGCTCGACGCCCTGGAAATCGGCGTGCAGATCACCGAGGAGTTCCCCAACTCGAGGATGGCCAAGGAAGTGCAGGAACACCTGGTGGTATTACGGCAGCGTGCCGGGCTACCTCTCACCGCCGAGGTCACGGCGGGACACCAGGCTTCCACCCAATCCGACACCCAGAAACCTGATTGACGGGGCATTGTCAAGCATGGTTGTCCAGGCATCAAGCCCATAGCCGACGGTGAGAATCGAACTCACAACCCCAGCTTTACGAAAGCTGTGCTCTACCGTTGAGCTACGTCGGCACTAGCGCAATCATGTATTATCTCCCCCGTAAGCGACTTGTCAAAACGCCCTTCCCGTGCGATCTTCGTCACACAAGGGGTGACGCTACACCTGGGATGCCCACGAGTGAGTGAATCGACACGCACGGTCCTCGTCGCGGCAGGAGCTATCGTATGAGCCACACGTCGACCAACATCGTCCGAGCAGACCAGCCGCCGCGTATGCCACCCACCCGTTATCAAGGCAGCAAGCGGCGGTTCCTGGGTTGGATGGGGAGCCTGCTCGACCGGCTGGAGTTCGAGACCGCGCTGGATGCCTTCGGCGGAAGTGGCGCGGTGGCGCACTTGCTGAAAGGCCGGGGCAAGCAAGTGGTCTACAACGATCTGCTGAGTTTCAACTACCAGGTTGGATTGGCCCTGATCGAGAATGACGCGGTGACACTCGACGAGGGGGACATCGCGCGAATCACCACCCCGGACCCAAGCCGGGTATACGACGATTTTATCCAGCGCACCTTCGGCGGCATCTACTATACCGATGTGGAGAACCGCTGGCTGGACGTGGTGACTCAAAACATCCGGCAGCTTTCCTGCCGCTATGTACGGGCGCTGGCGTATTACGCGCTGTTTCAGTCGGCGTTGGCCAAACGCCCGTACAACCTCTTTCACCGCAAGAACCTCTACCTTCGTCAGGCGGAGGTGCGGCGCGGTTTCGGGAACAAGGTGTCCTGGGATCGGGCGTTCGCGGAGCACTTTCGCACGCACGCGCGGCGGGGGAGCGCGGCAGTCTTCGGCAACGGCCTCCCGTGTCGGGCCGTCCAAAGCGACGCCGCCAACGTCGCAGGTGATTTCGACCTGGTCTACCTCGACACCCCGTACATCAACGCCCGCGGAATCGGGGTGGATTATTCGGCGTTTTACCATTTCCTGGAGGGGCTGGTGCGGTACGACGAATGGCCGGAACTGGTCGATTGGGAGTCGAAGCACTTGCGCATGCGCCGGGTGCCTTCTCCGTGGGCGTCGCCCGTCGAGGTCCACGATGCGTTCCGCGGGCTGTTCCACCGCTTCGCCGACAGCGTCCTGGTGGTATCGTATCGCAGTGACGGTATTCCGTCGCCAGAGGAGTTGACCGCGCTGCTGCGGGCGGTCAAGCCGCGTGTGAGCGTGCACTTCTGTGACCGGTACCGCTACGCGCTCTCCACCAACAAACACGCCAAGGAAATGCTGCTGGTGGGGATCGGGTGATCCGCTACGCCTGGGGCTTGCTTTGCAGCAGAGTAGTGACGAGTTCGATCAACGCGCTCCGATCGATCGGTTTGGACAGGTAATCGTCGGCGCCGCATTCGGCGGCGCGTTCGACGTCGGCGGTTTCATTCAGGGCGGTGACCATCACCACAAGAATGTCGCGGGTCTTGGGATTCGACTTGATCTGCTTGCACACCTCAAAGCCGGACATCTTCGGCATCATGATGTCGAGCAGAACGAGGTCGGGCTTGTCCCGCGCCACTTGTTCCATGGCCTCGATTCCGTTCGTGGCGGTGGTGATGTTGACCCCTTCGAGCCCCTCGCAATAAACTTCGAGAAGTTCGAGGTTTTGCGGGTTATCGTCAACGATTAGCACGGGGGGGGGGGGGGTCATACGTTCGTCCTTCCTGCCATTAGCACCGCGGGGGTCGCTGCCCGTCGCGAGGCCGGGCGGATTCCCGCTTCCGGCCGTCGGCGGGCGGATGTCCAGGTCTTTGTATACCCGATTTGACGCCCCTGATCGAGTGTATCGGCCATTTGCCCGCCCCGGCTTGCATTGCCGGCTTGGAGGGGTAGGATTCTTGGCCCCTGTGCCCGCCGCCGAGAGGAACAATGTAGTGATGGCTATGGCTGAATCCACCGAAGACCAACGCGCCGACACGCCGCTGGAAAAGGTGTGCAAGGCCGACGAGCACGTCGACGATCTGGTTATGCGCGACCGCTCGGCGTGGCGGGACCTGGAGGACCAGTTGGCTCAGGCACAGAAGCACGAGACGGTCGGCATCCTGGCGAGCAACCTCGCGCACGATTTCAACAATCTGCTCACCATCATCGGGTGCAATGTCGCAACGGTCTTGGAGTCGATCCCGCCGGACGATGCCGCTCACCGTATCTTGTGGGACGCGCAGCGCGCATCGCATCAGGCGGCGGAGTTGATCCGCGATCTGCTCACCTTCAATCGCAGGACCGAGCCGCGCGCAATCGCCTGCAACCTCAGCGAGGCGGTGTCCGAGGCGGTGCGGCTGATGCGCCACACCATGCCACCGGGCGTGGAGCTGCGCACGGACTTTAGCCGCGAACCGCTGCCGTTACGGGGCGATCCCGCCAAACTTCATCAGGTGGTGGTGAATTTGTGCTTGAACGCGCGGGATACGATGGGCGAGGGCGGGACCGTAACCTTGCGAACCTCCCGCCGGCGTATCGAAGATGCGCGTGGTTTGGCTAGCCCGGCGGCACGGGCGGGGGAATTCGTGGTGCTCAGCATCGAGGACACGGGACGCGGGACGGAACGTCAGGTGCCCGGGCAGGTTTTCGAGCCGCTGTTCACCACCAAACCTGTGAGTGAGGGGACGGGGCTGGGGCTCGCCGTGGTCCGCAACATCGTTGACGCGCATCATGGCTGGGTCGAGGTCGAATCCGCCCCGGGTCGGGGAACCCGCGTTGATGTCTACCTCCCGGGCGCAGCCGCGCCGGTTGAGGAAGTCGCGCAGGCGGTGGACCCGGATTCCCTGTGCGGGGTGGGCACCGTTCTGTTGGCGGACGACGAAGCCATGATCGTTGCCCTGCTGCGTACCGTGTTGGAGTCGCGGGGGTACCAGGCTCTGACCGCCCACACGGCGTCCGAGGCCGTCTCCCTTTTTGAGCAGCAGCACCAATCCGTAGAGGGGGTGGTGCTCGACTGGAATCTGCCCAAGGTGAACGGGCTCAGGGTTCTGGAGCGGCTGCGGCAAGTGGCGCCTGGTGTCCCCGTGGTGGTGGTCAGCGGGACTGCCCCGTCCGCCGGCGAGGCGCCGATCCCCGTCGATGAGCACACGCGGTTTGTTGCCAAGCCGTTCACCCCCACCGAGGTGCTCGAGGCCTTGAAGTCCGTGACGGGTGGCGCGTGCCGGTCGACTCCGTCGAAATCCTGACCTTACCCGGGGCACTGAGCTTGTGCCCGGGCCAAGCCACGCTGGGCTTTCTCGGAATCCGGCTCGAGTTTCACCGCCTTGCGAAGATGCTCGAGCGCGCCGGGGCATTCGCCGCGTTGGAGCAGCAGCTTGCCCAGACCGTAGTGGGCGTCGAAGAACCCAGGCTTCTTCTGCAGCGCCTTTCGGAAGTACTTCTCCGCCTCTTGGAGGCGCCCCACGGTCCGTAACTCGCGGGCCACCAATTCGTACAGTTCCGCGTCGCGGCGGTAGCGCGCCGCGACCATGTGGTGCTCGACGGCCTCGGGAATGCGCTTCAGCGTGCGATAGGTGTTGGCCAGGTTCAGATGCGCCTGGTAGTGTTCAGTCCGGTTTTCGGTGGCGGTCTTGTAAAAATCGATCGCGTTCTTGTAGCACTCGATCGCCTCGGGGTATTGCCCAAGGGCCTTGAGGCAGTTGCCCAGATTGTAGTTGGTATGGGCATCATCCGGCTTGATCTCCAACGAGCGGCGGTAGTGCCGACTGGCGTCTTCGAACTTGTCCTCCTTGCGGAGGAGGACCGCCAGGTTGTTATGGGCCATGGCGCAGTTGTCGTCGATGCTCAGGGTGTGGGTCCACAGCGTTTTGGAATCGTGCCATATTCCGGTCTGCCGCCAACTCAGCAGGCCCAGCACCCCAATCCACAACGCCAGGGCGCAGCCCGCGCCGGCAAACGCTCCGGCGCCCCAACGTCGAAAGCACCAGATCGAAAGCCCGCCGACGAGCACCGCCCATGACAGACAGCACAGGTAGGAGTAGCTGTCCTTGACCAGTTGCGGCCCGCTCTGGGCGATACCTGACACGGGCGAGTAGATCGCCAGGTAACACACCGCCAGGGCGAGCCCGGCGGTCCAGCGCCGTCGCAGGGCGAGCAGCACACCTGCCGCCAGGACGACGGCGCCCGCGCCCAGCACGAAGCGCGGCTCCCACGGATTCATGCGGTAGGGAAGTTCGTAGAGCGGGATCAAGTCAAGAGGCAACAGGGTCTTCCACACGTAGAACGCCGCGCCGTAACCCACTTGGGCCGCACGACACACCAGCGAGTGCTCGGCCAGGCTTTTCACGGTGATAAGCTGTCCCGCCTGGGCATTGATGGCCTTCCAGGCGGTCAGGGCGGCGATCACCACAAATGGCACCTTTTCCAACCAGATCAGGAGCGCGGGCCGTGCGAACCAGTCGCGCACTCGACCGCGCAAACGCCGCAACGGATAGAAATCCAGCACGATCAGAATGGCCGGTATGGTCATGCCCCAGGCCTTGGACAACACCGACAGGATGAAGACCGCGACGGCTGCCAGATACCAAAGGAGCCGTTGCCGCTCCACGGTGCGTGACTTCAGGTACGCGGCGGTGGTCATAATGAAGAACAGGCCCGAGAGCAGGTCGCGGCGTTCGGTGACCCAGGCCACCGACTCGACCCGCAGCGGGTGCACGGCGAAGAACAGGGCCGCCGCCGCCGCGGCGATGCGGAGGTGTGCTCCGGATAGCTGGTTACGCGGGCCAATGCTCAGGGTCAGCAGACGCAGGGCCAGGAAGTAGAACGTCAGCGCGCACCCGGCGTGCAGAAGTATATTGCTCAGGTGGTAGCCCCGAGTCTCCATCCCGTAGAGTTTGTAGTTCACCCCGAGCGTGACCCAGCTCAGCGGTTGCCAGTGCCCCATCTTGGTGGTGGTGAACATCCACTCGAGGTGCGACCAGCTCAGCCCGCGGTAGTGCGAATTGGTCAGAAAAAGCTTGTCGTCGTCCCAGTTGACGAAGTCCGCGTCCAGGGCCGGCAAAAACGTGACAAAGGCAGCGCCAGCCACCAGAAGGGGCAGCAGAATGCGCAACCAGTTCGGCGCGGCGCCCACCGTCGGCCACACGGCTTCGTACTTGGCCTTCGGTTCACCGGCCTGCGGTCGGGCTGACTCCCTGCGTTTGCCTTTTCTGCCGCGCGACCCCATGCTGGAACCTATGAATTCTCACCGCGTACACGGCACGCTATTAGGCCACCTCGTGGACTGTAACGCTCGGAATCGTACACGATAGAAGAAAGCCCGCACAGCAGACCCCAAACGCATCGCGACCTGAGCGCGCTTCGCGCCGGGCGAGTTTGAAGTATAACGCCGGGTGGCGCGCCGCGCTCCCGCCCGGCGCGCGGATCCCGAACGACCGCGGGGAGGAGAATGCCACATGAAAGCCATGGTGCTGAACGAAATCGCCGGTATCGAGTCGTCACCGCTGGAACTGGTGGAACTGCCCGATCCGCGACCGGGACCCCACGAGGTGCGCCTACGGGTGCGCTGCTGCGCGATCTGCCGGACCGACCTGCACGTCGTGGAAGGCGACCTACCGCGCCATACTTTGCCCATCGTCCCCGGTCATCAAATCGTCGGCATCGTGGACGACCTGGGCCCCGGATGTGGGAAGTCGCAGGTAGGGCAGCGGATCGGTGTGGCGTGGTTGCGGCATACGTGTGGGTCGTGCGCGTTCTGTGCCGCCGGGCGCGAGAACCTATGTGAGGTATCCCGCTTCACCGGCTACCATGAGCACGGCGGCTATGCCACGCACGCCGTGGTGCCGGAGGACTTCGCCTACGAGATCCCGGAGGCGTTCGGCGATACCGACGCGGCCCCGCTGCTCTGCGCCGGGATCATCGGCTACCGGGCTCTGAAGCGCTGCCAACTCCCGCCGGGCGGGAAGCTGGCGCTCTACGGGTTCGGGGCCTCCGCTCACGTGGTTCTGCAAATCGCGCTACACCGTGGCAACGAGGTATACGTCGTTTCGCGGGGGGGCGGGCACGCCGAACTCGCCCGCCGCATGGGGGCGACCTGGGTCGGCAATGACGCCACGCAGATGCCCGAGAAAGCCGATAGCGCCATCATCTTCGCGCCGGCGGGCGGACTGGTTCCCGTGGCCCTCGCCGCACTGAAGAAAGGTGGGACTTGTGCGCTGGCGGGAATCTACATGTCGCAGATTCCGCCGATGGACTATGAGCGCCACCTATTCTACGAACGCGACTTACACTCGGTGACGGCCAACACGCGAGAGGACGGACGCGAACTGCTCGCCGAGGCCGCTCGGATCCCCATCCGCCCGCACACCAACGCCTATCCGCTCGCCGACGCCAACCGCGCATTGGGGGACCTCAAGGCCGATCGGATCAACGGCACCGGCATACTCGTAATGGACGGTTAGTGCTCTGTCACCCTGCCGTTACCCATGCCACCCTCGTTGAACACGTACACTTCTTCAGAGGTAGGGGACACGACCACGTCGCGTACGGCGGGCGCTGGGGATAACAAACACGCATCCGATGATGAACCCGTGATGATTGGGCGAGGCGTGCCGAACGACCGCCGGCACAAAAACCCCGAACTCGTCGTGCCAGAACAGTCTGATCAGCACGGTGGTGCCCACCGGAATTTGGCGGGGACATAAGAAGGCGATGCCCAGAGGTGAAGCGTTGTGTAGCGCGACACACATGTCCGAATAGTCGTAACTGTTCTCGAACGAGACCAACAATGGCCAGGAACGGTGACAGCGTCGCCGCCCGCGTCGGCGCCGGTCGGTGTCCAACTCGCCCCGCATGCGGGTAGCGCGGAGGAAGCGCCCGATCTCGCGGCGTAATGTCGCTTCGCACACGGATTCGGTGGTTGGCGTTGTTATGTTCATAGCATGTCCGCCAGGGTTGCGTACACGGCGTTTCTGAGAGTGATGTACGATTCAGACGGGGGGCAGGGCAAACCGCGGGCGGTTTAGTTTCGCGGGTGAGCTATGGGCGGGTTTTCTCAGGGAGACCCGTGGGTTGCCGGCCTCGTGCGGCACGGTTCCGAAAATATGGGGAAAATGCCTTATCGACAAGCGGGCCATAATAGGCGAACATATATTAAGGAAGAGCTAAAATACGTTTACCACATTCCCGCGGCAGTTCCATTCCCCTCTCCGGCCCGAACAACCTGCCGCGGGTTTCTTTTTGCGCCTAGTACCGAGATGGGGGACGTTGGAATACCGGCCTGCGGTCAGGCGGCAGGTCCGCGTGCTGCTCGTCATCGGTGAGTTCTGGTATAATCCGCTTATCGGGCCGGCGGGAGGATCAGGACATGAGCGGGCGGTGGTCTATCACGGTTGCGGAGGTCGTCACGGCCGGCATCCTGGGTGTTCCAGGCGGCACGATCGCGGGAGCAGGTGAGGAGACAATCCGCCCCGCGTACATGGCGGGGAGTTGGTACCCCGGCGAGCCTGACGCCCTGGCCGAGGCGGTGGATCGCCTTTTGGCCGAAGCTGCGCCGCCGGGCCTCACCGCCAGACCGGTGGCCGTCATCGCACCCCACGCCGGGTATCGCTTCAGCGGAGCGACCGCCGCGGCCGGGTACAGGTGCCTGCAAAATCTGACCTATAAGCGCGTCATTGTGCTGGCCTTTAGTCACCGCTATGCGGGGACTTATGACGGCGTGGATGTGCCGGACAAGCTGACGGCCTACGCGACCCCGCTTGGCGAGGTCCCGATCGACCGGGAGGTCTGCGACGCGCTCCTGCGTGAACCGGTGTTCGCATCACGTCCCGGCGTCGACCGCGGCGAACACTCGCTGGAGTTGCAACTGCCTTTCCTGCAAAGGGCGCTCAAAGGTTTTCGGCTGGTTCCGTTGCTCGTCGGCCGCATGACCAACGCCGACGAGACGGCGGCGGCGCGGGCGCTCTTGCCGTATCTCGACGAGGATACCCTGCTGGTGGCCAGCAGCGATTTCACCCACTTCGGGCCCAACTTCGGATATCAGCCGTTCCGGGAGGACGTGCCGAACAAACTGCGGGAGTTGGCCGACCAGGCAGCCGCCCCGATTCTAAAATGTGATTACGATGGCTTCACCGACCACTTAGCCAAGACGCGCGACACGATCTGCGGCTATGGCCCCATCCGCTTGTTGTTGCGTACTCTCTCGATGCAAGGCGGGGCGGCCGGCGTACGCGCGGCGTTCGACACCTCGGGCAACCTCACCGGTGACTGGACCAACAGTGTGACTTACCAGTCGATCGTATTCACCAGGCCGCTGGGAACGCTCGGCGCCCCGGAGCGCGCCGAATTACTGCGGCTGGCGCGCGCAACGGTCACGGTGCAGCTCCACGGCGAGAAGCTGCCAAAGGCGGACCAGAGCAAGCTTCCCGCGGGGCTTGGGCAGTTGGACGGCGCTTGCTTCGTGACGCTGACCAACCGCGGTCGCCTGCGGGGGTGCATCGGCAACATGGAGGCCTCCGGGCCGCTCTACCAAGCGGTGATTCGCAACGCCGTTTCCGCGTGCCAGGACTACCGCTTCGTGAACCACCCGGTAACCACCGAGGAATTGGGCCAACTGCACATCGAGATCAGCTATCTGACGCCGATGAAGCGTATTGCCAACCCGGATGAAATCATCGTCGGTCGCCACGGACTGCTCATCGAACAGGGCGGTCGGAGGGGCGTGCTGCTACCGCAGGTAGCCTACGAGCGCGGCTGGACGCGAAGGGAGTTTCTCGCCCAAGTGTGCCGCAAGGCCGGTCTGCCGCCCGACGCTTGGAAACGCCCCGACGCCAAGCTATATTCTTTTACGGCGGAAGTGTTCGGCGAACCGGCATCGCAAGTAGAACCCATAAGGGGGGATGCTCATGATTGAACCGCCGATCGAGGAGATTGTCCGGAAGATCACGGAGGCTTTCCGGCCGCGGCGGATCGTGTTGTTCGGCAGCCGGGCGCGGGGAGACACCCGCCCGGACAGCGACCTGGACCTGATGGTGGAGATGGAAACTGACGAGCCGCCGACGCAGCGCGTGCGGGTGATTAACGCGTTGTTCGGTCTGCATCGGTGGGCGATGGACCTGGTCGTGCACACACCGCAGGAGGTTCAACAGCAACGCCAGTACCGCAATTCGCTCATCCAAGTAATCGAGTCGGAAGGCAAGATACTGTATGAACAACCCCGATGATCCACTCGGCCATCGCAGTCCGCGGAGCGGACGGTGGAATAGAGCCCAGGGCGAAGCGGAGCGGAGCCCTGGGTTGGCAGACGCCGCACAAACCATAGCCCTTGAAAAGGGCGACGGAAATCGCCGATTCGCTAGAGCGTCCTGCAAGAAGCCGTTCCGGTGCGTACATTTCCGCCGCCCCGCTTCGGGGGCTCGGGCTGACGAACCTGCTGACCCAGGGCTCGCGGTGCTCGCCCTGGGCTTTATTCCGACATCACCTTTGGGGATTAGACCGCTGTCGGGAGGAGCCCGGTTTGATGGCTCAACGCAGGCGGCGATGGGCAGGGCCTACCGTACCAGTGGCTACAGCCGGCCGGTAAAGCACTTGCAACGGCAGAGCCCTTTCAGTTTTCACCGCCAGAGGCGGTGGATTAACGAGGATTTAATCTGTAGCGTCGCCCCTTGTGAGCAGCGTAATCGTTTTTCGTCACCCACGAGGGGTAACGCTACATTGGGGATCACCATGTCCGACCAGCATACTCGACGAGGTTTTCTGGCTCACGTCGGTGTCATTGCCACTGGCGTGGCATTCTCCGGATATCGTCTTTCGGCCTTTGGCGCGGCAGAGGCCAAAGACCCGGCGTCGCGCGTGGTGATCGCTCGTGACGAGGCTCTGACCAGCGGCTCCGTCGCGGAGCACGCTGATCTCCTGCGGAAGCTGCTCGGCGCGGCGATGCAAAAACTGACGGGTACCGCCGACGCGGCTGCGGCCTGGGCCAAACTGTTCGGTCCCAAGGACCGCGTCGGCATCAAGGTGAACACGCTGGGGCTGTCCACGCAACCGGTGGTGGTCGAGGCAGTGGTGGCGGGGCTACTGGCGGCGGGGCTGCCTCCCGAGAACATCATCATCTGGGACCGGTTTGACGTAGAGTTGGCGGCCGCGGGGTTCAAGATCAACAAGTCCGGCCGCGGAGTACAATGTCGGGGGACCGACGCCGAACGGATCGGTGCCGGGTATCAACGCCAGATCGAATCGCGCGGACGGATCGGCTCGTGCTTCTCGCGCATCGTGGCCGAGCGGATCGACGCCCTGATCAGCATGCCGGTGCTAAAGGACCACAACCTGGCGGGGGTTTCGCTGGGGATGAAGAACTTCTTCGGTGCGATCCACAACCCCAACAAGTATCACGATCATAATTGCGACCCCTATATAGCTGACGTGGTATCGCACCGGCTCATCGCCCCCAAGTGGCGGTTGACGGTCTGTGACGCTACGCGGGCTCAGTACCACGCCGGGCCGGGGAAGCACGCGGGCTTCGCCTGGCCGTTCGGCGGGTTGGTGGTGAGTAACGATTTCGTGGCCGCCGATGCGGTGGCGGCTGATCTACTGGAGGCGAAGCGCAAGGCGGAGGGTTTCAAGTCGCTGGCCGAGGAGCAGCGTCCGCCGAAACACATCGCCACTGCGGCCGCCCGGGGACTGGGTGTGGACGATTTAAGCAAGATCGAACGGATCGAAGTATGATGTCATGTCAGTTTGTAGCGTCGCCCCTTGTGGGCGGCGCCCCGTTTTTCGTTACCCACAAGGAGTGATGTTACCTTGAGGAGCACCACGAACGTGGGGAATACTGCATCGAGGTGTAATGTGGACTGCCTCGATAACCTATTTCGTACACCGACGCGCCGCGATTGGCTTCGTTGGGGGGTAGCTTGCGGCGCGGCAGGTGCGTTATGTCGAGTCTGTCCGACGCTGGGACAGGACGTCGCGGGCACGGGTGCCCTGGAGGGGCCGAGGCTCAAGGGCGTGATCCGACATCCGGCCCGGTTCTGGGAGAAGGGCGAGCAGAAGCGCGTGAAATGCATGCTGTGCCCGCGCGAGTGCCAGGTGGCGGACGTCGAGCGCGGCTACTGCGGGGTGCGCGAGAACCAGGGCGGCAGCTATCAAACGCTGGTCTACGGGGCGCTGTGCTCGGCCAATGTCGATCCGATCGAGAAGAAACCGCTGTTCCATTATCTGCCCGGCACCACCGCCTTTTCCATTGCCACCGCCGGCTGCAACATCGAGTGCAAGTTCTGCCAGAACTGGCAAATCAGCCAGTTCCGACCGGAACAGGTGAACAGCGTCGAGGTGCCGCCGGAGAGGCTGGTGGCGACGTGCCGGGCGAGCGGCTGCCCCACGATCGCCTATACGTATTCCGAGCCGGTTATCTTCTATGAATACATGCACGACACGGCCGCACTGGGACGCGCCCGGGGCGTGGGCAGCGTAATGATCTCCAACGGCTACATTCAGGAAAAGCCGCTGCGCGAGTTGTGTCGGCACCTCACCGGCGTCAAGATCGATCTCAAGGCCTTCACCGAAACGTTCTATGCCGAGCAGTGCGCGGGCGAACTGAAGCCGGTGCTGAAGGTGCTGGAGATACTCAAGGACATTGGTATCTGGTTCGAGTTGGTCGTTCTGATTATCCCCACGCTCAACGACTCCCCGGACGAAATCGAGCAGATGAGCAGGTGGGTGCTCGAGCACCTCGGTCCGGACGTGCCCATGCACTTCACCCGCTTTCATCCCACGTATCGGATTACCAACCTGCCGCGCACGCCGGTTTCGACCATCGAGCGCTGCCGCAAGATCGCCTTGGATGCGGGGGTCCATTACGTCTATACCGGCAACGTCCGCATGCACCCCGGTGAAAACACGTATTGCCACCACTGCAAGAAGGAAATCATCAAGCGGGTGGGGTTCCGCGTCGTCGCGAATCGGATCAAAGACGGCAAATGCCCCGACTGTGGCACGAAGATCCCCGGCATCTGGTCGCAGGACCAGGCCTTGGCGTTCAAACCGCGCGCGTGACCTTCACAAACCGCGACCGGGACATACTCTCGCAACGCCTGGTCCCGTTTGTGCTAACCCGAAGATCCGCGGGCTAGGCAGGTTTAGATACGGTGGTAGCACGGGTTCCGGCGGCGGCCAGGGCCTGCTCCAGGTCGGCGATGATGTCTTTGACATTCTCGATACCGACGGAGATGCGCACCAGGCCGTCGCTGATGTTCGCCCGGCGACGGGCCTCCGCCCCCATCGAGGCGTGGGTCATACTGGGCGGATGCTGGATGAGAGTCTCCACGCCGCCCAGGCTCACCGCCAGCCCGCAGAACTTGATCGCGTTCATCATCTTGCGTCCGGCGTCGATGCCGCCCTTTAGACCGAAGGCGATTATCCCGCCCGGGCCGGACATCTGCTTGCGGGCGATCTCGTACTGGGGATGACTCTTCAAACCGGGGAAGCGGACCCACTCGACAGCCGAATGCTGCTCGAGAAACTCGGCGACCGGCGCGGCGTTTTCGCAATGCCGCTGCATGCGCAAGGCCAACGTCTTGATGCCGCGATGCACCAGGAAGGACTCGAACGGCGCGAGCACGCCGCCGAGTTGGTTAAGCGTCTTGCGAAACGTTGCATACTGGGCTTCGTCTTGGACCACGATGATGCCGCCCACCACGTCGGCGTGACCGTTGAGGAACTTGGTCAGACTGTGCACCACCACGTCTACGCCCCAGCGAAACGGCTGTTGCAGGATCGGAGTCATAAACGTGTTGTCGACCACCACCTTGGCCCCGAGGCGGTGGGCCAACTCGCAAACGGCTTCGAGGTCCGAAATGACCAGCGTCGGGTTGCCGGGGGTCTCGATGTAGATGACCTTGGTGTTGGGGCGCATGGTCTGCTCAACGGCGGCCAAGTCCGAGGTGTTCATGACCGTACACTCGATCCCGAAGCGGGGCAGGATGGTTTCGACCAGCGTACAGGTGGGACCGTAAACCGCGTCGGAGCAGATCAGGTGGTCGCCCGCCTGCAACAGGACGGCGAACGTGGTATGGATGGCCGCCATACCGCTACCGCACGCCAGCCCGGCGTAGCCGCCCTCGAGAGCCGCGATGCTCTTCTCCAGGCCCTCCACGGTGGGATTGCCCATCCGCGAATAGATATACCCCTTGCGCTCGCCGGCGAAGAGGGCCGCCCCCTGTTCGGCGCTGTCGAAGGCGAAGGTCGAGGTCTGGTAGATCGGCGGGACGACGGCGAGGTGCTCGTTCTCCTCGACGCCGGCGTGAACGACCAGTGATTCCGGAGCCATGTCGCTGTGTTCTTTCATGGTACCATCCTGTGCAAGTTTCGCGGCAAATGCTTATGTCGTGGTAGCGGCCGGCAGCATGGTCAAG
The DNA here is from genome assembly GCA_030612785.1 of Phycisphaerales bacterium. GTDB lineage: Bacteria > Planctomycetota > Phycisphaerae > UBA1845 > UBA1845 > JAAEQG01. The sequence continues at coordinate 1,106 of JAUWNF010000021.1, read as the reverse complement.
GACCGCCGCTGGTCACTTCACATCTTCGTGGGGAACCTTTCGAGGCGGTCCTTGACCATGTTAAACGCCGTACCGTTTTTCATGGCCAAGCTGCGCTCATTATGCTGGCCGGGTCTTCGCCACCGGAACGGAATCGTCTCATGGCGTCGGAAAGGAACCGGCCTACTTGAGTAAGGCGACGAATCCTGCCTGTTCAAAATGGCGATCGGCGGTCAAGGCTTCTGTGATCCCTTGTTCCCGCATGACCTCGAAGGAAACACAGTCGGTCATGGACCAGTCCTTGTCTGGCCGTTCCACGTAGAGCCGAAAGCCGCGTTCCCAAAGGGAACGACTGGCCGGTACGATCGCCGCATGCGCATCCGCTTGCACGCGCTCGACAAGTTCCACAAAGACCGCGCGGTCGCCCGAACGGGCAAGCCAATTGCCCAGCTCGGTGAGCACGAAATCTGTGGTGACGACAATGCCGCGAAATCCCTGGGTCCACTCGCGGGCCCGAGAGTACGCGGTATCACGCGGATTGAGGACGGCCACATAGAACGAGGTGTCGGCGAAGACAGAGATCATGCCTTAGGATGCCCATACAGGTAGTGGTCCACATACTTCGAGGCGTCCGGGGGCAACCCCTTGGTCTTGCCGATCACCGGTTCCAGTCGCTCGTAGAGTGTCGGAGCGTTGGCCTCCGAGTCCGGATGAAGAACGATTTGAACCTCGGCGCCTTCCGGCAGCTTCGCCCCGACCTCCAAGATCACCACGCCGCCTTGGACTTTACCGCGATACGTCATAGCTCACCTCAACGGCGATTGTACCACAACCCAGGGAAACCCGCGAGTGGTTCTCGCGGGCCTCTGGTCCCCGACACGGGTTCTCAATCCACGATGACCCTCTACTGCGCCAAAAGCTGCTGGAGCTTCTGCTCGGAGTCGCTACGGACCTTGTCGTGCAAGCTGTTGCCGTGCGAGTCCATAGTGACCACGCAGGGGAAGTCCTCGACGCGGATTTTCCAGAAGGCTTCGGGCACGCCGAAGTCGAGCTTGTAAACGTCGATGACCTCTTTGCAGCTTTCGGCGATCAGGGTCGCCGCCCCGCCGATAGCGTGCAAGTACACC
>JAUWNF010000734.1 GCA_030612785.1 Phycisphaerales bacterium | reverse complement strand
CGTTCGGCGCATCTTACGCAATTGGCACACTCTTCTCATACAAGACGTCGGGACACAAATCCGCACCATTGGGCCACACAACGGTGCCGACGTCCGGCTCCACGCGGACAGACTGAAAACACGCCGGGTCCTTCAGCGGCTCGAAAACACCGGTGAACGAAAGCATCTTCGCCAGGTCGATCTCGCGGCGTTCCCCTCCCTCGAACGTAAGGATCAGGCGCGATTCGCCAGCAGGTTCGACGTCTGTCACATCCCTTAGCATCTCACTACTCCAGAGGCGGAACGGGCACGAGCGGCTCGTGCCTTCCGGCCCGTTCCCAGTCTCGTCGCAACTCCTCCTGGTGCAATGCCGCCCATTCGATGACGAGCCCACGCGTCCGTGGGCTTAGCTTCCCGTCTAGCATCCGCAGATCGTCGATCGCAAACCGGCCTTTTTTCGACCCGTATCGAACGTGGAAGTGCGGCGGTTGGTGGTCGTCATAGTACATCGCCACGATTATACCAAAGAACCGACTGATTTCCGGCATTCCCGTGGCGCTCCAAGTAAGACCACATTCCGCAAGACCATGTCGTGCTGGTGCGAGATTCCAATCTCGCACCAGTCGCGCAGCGGGTTTCTCATTCTCAAGACCGCGCGGGCTGAAGCCCGCAGCTCGCTTTACCTGCCGATACGCTTGACGGCCGCGTCGTACTCGGCCTTGTCGGGGAACAACACCACTTTGGCACTCTTGCGCGGGCGCTCGATCATCTTGTCGAACCCCTGCTCGAAGTCCGCCAGGGTGAAGAGGTTGGTGATCACCGGCGTGGGGTCCAGTCGGCCTCCCGCCAGCAGGTTGCGGTTGCGGTACCAGGTGTCGAAGATCTTACGCCCGTTGATGCCGTGAATCTGGCAGCCCTTGAAGACGATGCCGTTGTTGTAGTCTACCGGCAGCGGTGATTCGGCGGCGATGCCGAACGCAGTTATCCGGCCGGCCTTACGCACCATGGCGAAGCAGTCGTCGATTGAATTCTGCGAGCCGACCATCTCCAGAGCAATGTCCACGCCGTTTCCGCCGGTGTGGTCGAGCACGAATTCGAGCCGCTCGGCGCCGGTCGTTTTGTTGGTGTTCATCTGGAGATCGGCCCCCATCTTGCGAGCGATCTCCATGTTGAGATCGTACTTGCCGAAGTGGATGATCTTGGCCACGCCGCATGCCCGGGCCACCCCGATGGCGAACAGGCTGATCGGCCCGTCGCCGGTGATGACCATGGTCTTGCCGGCCACATCGGAGTCTTCCCCGAGCACGGCATAGGCCGCATTGCCCAGCGGCGCTTGAATGGCATCCACCTCCGGCGGGATGGACGGATAGTTGTGCCAGCATATCGATTCGGGCAGGGTTAAGTTTTCGGCGAAGCAGCCGTCGAAATCCACGCCGAGAATCTTCATGTTCATCCCCACGTGGAACGAGCCCAGCATACTGGTGAGGTCGCCGGGGTCGTAGATGTGGGTCTCGGCGGAGATGTAGTCGCCGACCTTGATGCGCTT
>JAUWNF010000560.1 GCA_030612785.1 Phycisphaerales bacterium | reverse complement strand
TCGGCGTATTTTCGCCGCGGCCAGGGGACCGTGAAATCCAGCTCATGCTCGCGGAACTGACGCTGGTACCCGCCGCCCAGCCGCTCGATCGCCGCGGCGACCATCTGTTCGGTCCGCTCCATCATCACGTTGTAATCAGCGTACGCCTCGTAGAGTTCCAACATGGTGAACTCCGGATTGTGCCGTGTGCTGATACCCTCGTTGCGGAAGTTGCGCGAGAGCTCGAATACCCGCTCCATTCCCCCCACCAGCAGCCGCTTGAGGTACAACTCCGGGCTGATCCGCAGAAACAGATCCAGCCCCAGGGCGTTGTGATGCGTGGTAAACGGGCGCGCCGCAGCCCCGCCGTAGACCGGCTGCAGCACCGGCGTGTCCACTTCCAGGTAGTTCAACCCGAGCAGGTACTCGCGGATGGCCTGCGTGATTTGACTGCGCTGCTTGAAAACCGTGCGTACCGGGGGGTTGGTGAACAGGTCGACGTACCGATGGCGATAGCGCAGCTCAACGTCAGTAAGCCCGTGCCATTTCTCCGGGGGCTGCTTCAGGCACTTGGCCAGAAAGTCCACCCGGTCGGCCCACACGGTCAGCTCACCGGTCTTGGTCCGCCCGAGCGCGCCGTCCGCCCCGATGATGTCACCAAGGTCCAACTGCTTGAGTGCCGGCCACTGCTCTTTCAAGGCCCGCTTGGACAACCCGAGTTGCAGGTCTCCTTCCGCGTCCCGGATGGTGAGGAAGATCAGGTTGCCCATCACGCGCTGGAGAAGGATCCGACCGGCCACGCGGGTCCGCTCGTTGTCGAGGATCACCCCCGTTTCAATGTCGAGTGCCTCAGCCCGGGCCCGCACGGTGGTGACGGTTTCCACGCCGTCAAAACGACCGCCGTAAGGATCAACGCGCAACTCGCGAAGCCTTTCGAGCTTCTTGAGCCGCTCTTCCTTGAACTTGTCTTGGGCCACGCTATCCAATCCGGATGTATGAGTTGCTATCCGTCAGAACTTGCGCCGATTCCGCTTACGCCGACGCGGGATACTAACACGCCGGCGCACGACCGGCAACGAAGGTTCATCAAGGACGCTTCGACTTCCCCAAGGTCATCGTTGTGAGCACCACGGGGCACGGATACAATCTCTCATCGTGCCTCAACGCAAACCCAGTTGGTTGACGTACTTGCCCGTGGCTATTCTGGTGGCCGGGGTACTGCTTCGCGTTGTGTACGCCTGGGGTGCCGACGTCCGCAACGTTCACGACGATCACTTTCACGTCATCCGCATCATGCTGGAGGAGCACCACTGGCCGAAACCGGACGAAGACTGGCAGACCTACCAGCCGCCGCTTTACCACCTCCTCGGCGCCGTCATCTACTGTAGCGTTGCCGGCGGGACCACCGATCCGCTCGATGCAAACCCGCGCCACGCGACCGCCCGAAAAGCGATTCAGTTTCTGTCGGTTGCCTCGGGTATCGGAACGCTGATCCTGGTCTGGTTGTCGTTGCGGTGGGTGTTCCCCGGCGCCGTTTTCGCACAAGCGGCGGGCATGACCTTGGCCGCGTTTCTACCCCGCCACACATACATGAGCGCGATGGCCACCAACGACGCGCTGATCTACCTGTGGGCGTCGCTGTGCGTGTACGCCGTCTTGCGGGCCCTGTCCCCTCCGGTGCCGGGAGGATCGCCCACCAGCGATGCGCATCATCGCGGCTGGTGGGTTACCGCGGGCGTTGCTGCCGCCCTGGCCATGTGGACCAAGTCAAACGGGCTCGGATCGCTGGCGGCGCTGGGGGTACTTATCCCGCTATCCTGGATGCTTAAGGATCCGGTGGCCCGGCGCGGGCAGCTTCATGGAAGTCTCCTGGCGGTGGGTATCGCGTTGGCTTTGGGCGTGTGGCCTTACGTGCGAACCTATCATCTGACCGGCGATCCCTTGGCGGGCAACTACGCCCTGCGCCCGAATACCATGGGCGACCAGCGGCCGGGGACTTTGGCCGACGTGTCGTTCTGCTCCCTGCGGATCGGCCGACTGCTGCGCCGACCCTGGCGCCACCTCGACACCATCGACTCGTTCGGGACCAATCTCTACGCTCGCCTCTGGTTCGACTATGACACCTCGATGACACTCTTTCAGTACCGCCCGTGGTGGGAGTACATGCTCCCCATCTGGAGAGACCGCTCCGTAGACGGGCGCGAACGCGAACGCCGCCAACTCATCTGGAACACGGACATCGCGCATCCCACGATGCTGTGGCAGGGGCGCTTTCTGGTGGTTCTCGGCTTGATACCCGCGGCCTTGATCGTGATAGGGATGGTGTCCGCGTGCCGGCGGCATGGCGCCCGGGTGGCCAACTTGTTCCTGCTCGCGTGTTTAGGTATGGGGGTGGCGGCGCCGCTCTTTCAGACCTTGCGCCAGCCGTTCCGCTCGTCGATGAAGGCGGCGTTCATTCTCCCGGCGCTGATTGCCCTGGTGGTCTTCTTCGTAACCGGCTGCCAAAGCGCCACGGAGCACCGCTACCTTCGCTGGCTGCGCTGGCTCGTCGTCGCCAACCTGGTGCTGTTAGCTGCCGTCGCGGTCTGGCACTTCATCGAACTCGGCTTGCTTTTCCCCCACTCGCTGGATTATTTTCCGCGCCGCGATCCTCTGTAGCGTTGCCCCTTGTGGGCGGCGCAGCCTTGTCTTTCGTCACCCACAAGGGGTGACGCCACATTGAATCACCGTGGACGATAGAATCGACAGCCCCTGAACCGCTGGGCTGTTATCACAAGCCCCGGCCTTCTTACCATAGGGCACGGATAAACTGGGGAACACCGGGTTGCCCGAGAACGCACGCCGTCCTGCTATACTTGTGGTTCTCCTCCGAAAAAGTTGCTGATTTGAGGGCCTGAAACGAGGTGGACACCGGTTCTCCGGCGGCTAAACAGACGTTTGCTAAAGAACGTTGTTTGGCCTCGAAAGGAGAAGCACGGTGTCCAGACCCAGTGTAGCAGG
>JAUWNF010000145.1 GCA_030612785.1 Phycisphaerales bacterium | reverse complement strand
CCGGCGTCCCCGCCGGCCGTTCGACCTGCGAGACGCAAGCCGCTACTAAACTGGGTAACCGACTGCACAAGTCTGCCCCTTTCTGGGAGCGTGCAGAACCGCTATGCTGCTTAGCAGTGCAGGGGTTGTCGATTTAATCTGTAGCGTCGTTCCTCGTGGGCGGCGCACCTGCTATCGAATCAGCGACCACCGGCAGAGCCGGTGGTTATGAGGAAGGCCCCTAAAAGGGGCCCAGGGACAAGCACGCCAATGGACGAGTTTTTCCTCGGCCAGCGCAGTCCGCGTAGCGGACGGCGGAATAGAGCCCAGGGCGAAGCGGAGCGGAGCCCTGGGTTGACAGACGCCGCACAAAGCATAGCCCTTGAAAAGGGCGACGGAAATCGTCGATTCCCCAGAGCGTCCTGCAAGAAGCCGTTCCGGTGCGTACGCTTCCGCCGCCCCGCTTCGGGGGCTCGGTCTGACGAACCCGCTAACCCAGGGCTCGCGATGCTCGCCCTGGGCTTTATTCCGACATCCCCTTTGGGGATTATACCGCTGTCGGGAGGAGGCCGGATTGATTTCGCGACGCTGGCTGCGATGGGCAGGACCTACTGTACCAGTGGCTACAGCCGGTCGGTAAACCGCTTGCAACGGCAGAGCCTTTTCAATTCTCACCGCCGGAGGCGGTGGATTAACGAGGATTTAATCTGTAGCGTCCCCACCGGCCGTTCGGCCCGGTTAATGCAGACCGCCGACGGGAAACAGAGTTGGGACGCGGCACGGACATGGGATCGGTGAAGGCCTTCTGGAAAAAGACCCGGCGTTTCTTTTACAAGCACGTTTTGCACGCCGACGATTCCCCGAATCGCATCGCCCTCGGCGCCGCCGTGGCCATGCTGGTCGCTTTTAGCCCTACCGTCGGATTCCAAACGGTCATCGCGATCGCCCTGGCCACCGTGTTGCGGGCCAACAAGGCCGTCTGCATCCCGATCGTCTGGATCACCAACCCGGTCACGATCGTGCCCATCTACGGGGCGTGCTGGGAACTTGGGCGCGCCCTGACGAATATGCCCCAGACCGCCAACGGCGGAAACGTCGCCCTGGCCCTCGCCGAGTTGAGCGGTCACGCTAACGAAGGTATCTGGGCGCGCCTCTTCGAGACGGAATTCTGGAGTCGGCTGCTCCACATCATGTTTGAGTTCGGGTTCGAGCTCTGGGTGGGGTGCCTGGCGGTGGGCGCGGTCGCCGCTTTTATGACCTTCTTCGCCGCACGTTGGGGCGTGACCGAATACCGCCAGCGCCGGCGCGTCCGCAGAATCTACCGGAACATCCGCCGGGCACGGATCCGCAAAGCCAGGAGCCGCGGGGGCCGCCGGGGCAACCTGTCCGCTTCGACCGAGGGCCGATGAACAAAGGGCCTTTGAAACCACCAGGCACCTATGAGGATCGCGACGCGCGCTGGCCTGTTTGGCTCACATTTGCGACCGCTGCCATTTTGCCCAAGACCACGGCAGTGCGCACCCTGCACGCAGGATTTGGCCGAGCCTATCTGATCCATCTCTCGGCGCTTGTGCTGGTGGCGTTGTCGAGTCCGGTCCTCGATGAATGGAAACACCTCCAAGGCCCCACGAATGTCCTGTTGGTTCTTGCGCAAAGTTGGGAGCAGCTCGAGTTGCTCGGCGACCAGTTCGCCCTCCAGCCGTTGCAGATGAGCCTGAGTGCCGGGGGAATTGTCGTCGGAATCGAGCTGGCTGTTTTTCTTGCCGCCCTGATTGCCGCGCCCTGGGGGGCGCGCGACGAGCCGATCCGGTCGAGCATCGGCAGTAGCGTGCGCAGAACCTGGCTGCACACGCCGCACGTGTTGTTCGCGATTCTTGTAGCCGGGGTCGTGGGGACTTCCCTGATCCGTACGTACAAGCAATGGTTGGTCGCCACCACACCGGAGGTTCCCTACCCGATCCGCCCCCAGCAGCCTACCGGCCCGCCCGCCAACTCGCCGGCGTGGGAGGAGTATCGCGCGGCACAGAAGAAGTACCAGGCGGACCGCCGGGAATACAACGACACGTGGGACCAGGCCTGGGCGAAGATGCCCTGGTACGCCCGGCATGCATACCATCTGTCCCCGTTGCTCTTTGCAGCGGCCGTCGCCTGGGTACTGTGGGGATGGCTGCGCTGCATCGGCGCACCGCGACCGGTCGTACCGCGTGAGCGTCCGCCGCTGTGCGAGACCTGCGGGTACGGTCTGACCCGCGCGCCGCCGGAGGGACGCTGTTCTGAATGCGGCGAAGCCGTCGCCGCCTCGCTGGGCCCCGAGGCGAGACCCGGCACGCTGTGGCAGCGTCGCGCCGGGTCCGGCGGCTGGCACGCCTGGTGGCGATGCACTATTGACCCCATCGTACGTCCTCGAACATTCGGACGAACTGTGCAGCTCACCACCACCACAACGAGCCACCGCGGCTTCCTTGCCGTTTATCTCCTACTGGTTCTACTCACGGGGTGGCTGGGGGCGCTGGGCTGCTTCATCACCCAAACCGGTTGGGGCGACCCCGAGCAGGTTCTCGAGATGCTTTGGAGGATCCATCCGCTGGTGGCCTTTGGCGTCATGGTGCTCGCGTTGGCGGTGTGCTTGTCGGTGGCAACGCTGGTGGCGGCCTGGTACCAGGCCACCGACAAACGCAACCTGATGCCCGTGACCATGCAGGCCGTTGCCTACCTGGGCGGGGCTCTACTGCTGTGGACTATTATTTCGGTGGCCATCACCGCCCTGCTCTTCGCTGCCGCCGACTGGCTTACATACTTCGCAAGGCCTTACTGGGTCGATCCCGTCTTCGTCGGCTTTATGGTCTGGCTGGTGCTGAACCTGATCCTGCTGCTCGTTTATCTTCGTCTAATCCTGCGCATTACCGCCGGCGCGCGCTACGCCAATCGTTAGAGTAAGGCGCCCTCGGTAGAACGATCCCGCCGGTCACCGCGGAGCCTACGCACTTGCGCACGGACGAATCCGCTATCCGGGTAATCGGCAAGCACTACACCTTCCGATACTCGGTGCGCGCGGCCAAGGTTCCGTCGGGGAGTTCTTCGAATCGATAGTCGCCGAAGATGTTGGGGGCCTCCTGCTGGAGGATTCGACACATTCTCGAAGCGACCTTGCGGATTTCGGTCTCGGCATGCTCGTTGGCGCGGAGTTCGATGAAGTGACGCAAGGCGCGGGCGTTCGCCGTGACGAAGATTTTGGTCTCCGTCGCGTTGGGCAGCACCGAACGGGCCGCCTGGCGGGCCAGCTTGCGCCGCAGAGTCTGGTCTTCAACGCCGGTGAAGGTGCGCTCCAGGCCGCTCACCAGCTTAACATAGGCTTCCTGGACGTGTTCGATGGCGGAACGCCAGATCTCGTGCAACTCGCCATCCTCGGCGATGCAGTCCGGCTCCACGAAGTCAGCCACTGACTCGTCCACGTAACGCTGCGACAGTTGCGAATACCCGAAGCCGGCCCGATGCCGCACCAGCTCGTGGGTGAACGAGCGCGACACCCCGGTGATGATGAAACTCCACGCCGTGTGCTCCAGCACGCTGCCGTGTCCGACCGACAGCAGCCGCTCGAGATACGCGGCGTTGCCACCGGGGCGGGGCTTGGCAAAGCTCATGTAGCAAATCCGCCCGGCCAGTTCGCACAGCTTTTCCCCGGCGACGGAGGTATCCGTCTCCCAAGCGACAACCCGGTGGTCGGCCAGAAAACGTTCTATCTCCGCGTTGTTTGTGGACTGTCGGCCCACAAGATAAACCGTCGGTTCGCGGATGATCCTCATGTCGGTTCCTTCGCGTTAGTTCCCCACTACTAGACCGGCCTTCCGGCCATCCCCCATCCCTTTGATCCACCAACGACGGATCAAAGGGATGGGGCACCCTGCCGGCCGTTGAGAGTATAGATACCAACCGGTCCGCGTCGTTGCAATCGGCCTAACGCGGCGATAGACTCCCGCGTCCGAAACGTCTTGACGCACCGAGAGATAACCGTCGCGGAAAAAATAAATCACATGCCCGAATCCGCCGGCCAAACCGCCCCCGCCCCCGCGCCCGCCGACCGCCCTGTCCGTGACCTTCCTGCAATGGCCGAGCGCGTTCTCATTATCGGGCTCGATGGTGCCACCTGGGACGTGCTTGATCCCCTGATCGAGCGCGGTCTGATGCCCCACCTGCAAGCCTTAGTCGCCGGCGGCACCTCGGGCGTGCTGCGCTCCACCGTCCCGCCGATCACGCCGGCCGCCTGGACCACCTTCATGACCGGCAAGAGTCCGGGCACCCACGGGATCATCGACTTCGAACGCTACGACGTGCGCACCGGCAAGCTCAGCTTTAACACCACCAACTGCCTGGCCGGCGTGCGCACCATCTGGGACATCCTCGGCGACAAGGGCTTGCGCATCGGCGCCGTCAACGTGCCCATGACCTATCCGCCCACGCCGGTCAACGGCTTTATGATCAGTGGTTTCGAGACGCCCGGTACGCAGAAGGAGTTTACCTATCCGCCCGGTCTCAAAGACGAGATCCTCCGTCGCTGGCCGGATTACTCGTTCAAGAACAAGTGGCGGCGCAAGACGCTCGGCGGCGATCGTCTGGTGGCGGACAACATCGCCGACGTTGCCAAAAGCTTTCAGCAGGGCGTGGAGGTCACCCGCTTCTGCGGCGAGCGCTTCGGCTGGGACGTCCTGATGATCGTCTTCAAACTCGTGGACAACCTTCAGCACAAGACCTGGAAGTACCTCGACGAGCGTACGCGGGGACGTTGGCCCCGGCGGACCGAAATGACCGAACGCTGCTTTGGCGAACTGGACGTCGCGCTCGGCGGGCTTATGGAATACGCCCGTGGGCGGCAGGCCCACGTCTTCATCATGTCCGACCACGGCCACGGCAGCCTCGACGGCCGTAGCCAGCCCAATCGCCTGCTGATGGACTGGGGCTATCTGAGGCTGCGCGAAGGCGGTGCCCAGACCCGGACCCGCGCGGGTAACTTGCTCCACCGCTGGCTCAAGAAGAAGCACCGCGGCAAGTTCGCCGCCGGCAACTTCGACGTCGAACACGACCTGGCGGTCGATTTCTCTTGCACCCGCGCCTGCGTGATGCACGCGGGCATGAATGGGTTTTTGTACATCAACCTCAAGGGCCGACAGGCGACCGGCATCGTCGAGCCGGACGAGTACGAGCTGTTGCGCGACGAGCTGCGCGAGCGCTTCCTGTCCGCCACTTGCACCGATCCCGCTGGTCGGACCATCAACATTTACAAAGCCGTCCACAAGCCGGAAGAACTCTATGCTTGCGCGCGTAGAGATCGCGAATGGTTGCCGGACCTGCTCCTGGTCCCGCACGACGGTCTTTCGGTGGTGCGCAAGATTCGCGGGCGCCGCCCGGTGACCTGGCTCCCCTCGCGGCGCAGGGAGGGCACCCACCGCGAAAACGGCATCTTCGCCGCTTACGGGCCCGGGGTCGCCGTTGGGAAACGCATCCACGCCGACATCATCGACTCTACGCCGACCATCCTCGCCATGTTGGGCGTGTGCATCCCGGACGATATGGAGGGTGGGGTCATCGGTGGCATCTTCGATCCCCCGATTTGCCACGAAACCGAAACCGCCCGAGCGGTGTCACGCCCCGTCAGCAACGGCGAGGTGTACTCCGAGGAGGAGGCGCAGAAGCTCACGGACCGTCTGCGGGACCTGGGGTACCTCGAGTAGTCGGCTGGCTGGCCGCCGCTCGGGTCTTGCGGGCACGCTGCTCCCGCCTCATCCGGTCCTCGATCTTCTTGTCACGCAGAAAGCTGAACTTGTGCGCCATGACCTCCCAGAAGGGCATCAGGCGCACCAGCTTGCTGTTCACCCGGCGTCCGCTCAGGAAGACGGTCGGCGTGCTCCGCACGTCGAAGGAACGAGCGAGGGTGATATCCTCCGCAATTCGCGTAGTCACTTCGGGCGAATACATATCCGCCAGGAACGCGTCGGGATCGAGTCCGAGTTCCTCCGCCAGGGCCCGATAGTCGAACCCTTTGAGCTTCCTGTGCGCCGCGAACAGAAGGTCGTGGGCCTTCCAGAACGCTTCGTTGCCCCCCTGGATTCGGGCGGCTTCGGTGGCGCGAGCGGCTTGACACGCCTCAGGATGTGGGCTCGACTTGATCCTCTTATTGCACTCGGTCGAGAGCGGGAAATGCTTCCACGTCACCCGCAAGCAGCCGGAGAACAGGGGCTGTATCTTCTTGTCCACGAGCAGGGCAAACGTCCGGCAAAACGGACACTGAAAGTCGCTGAACACCACCAGTGAGCAATGGATTTCACCCTCTTTGGCGATCTGAGGATCGTCCGGCCGGATCGGGATCTTGACCTTCGGCGAGGATTCGTAGATCGCGCTCAGCAGATGCACGTCCCCTTTGAACGCCTCCAGCTCTTTCTCGACCAGCTTCTTGCTCGTCTTTTCGACCATCACGTGGTAACCGTTCCAGACCATCGCGCTCGTGGCGGCCGACAGTAGGATGCACAGCGCCACCAGTCGCAACGACGGGTGAGACCGAACCGGCGCACCAACCGTCTCCCCCGACACTTCTTCCAGCACGAATTCGCCCATGGGCTCGAGCGGCGGCTCCGCAGTCAGTTCACCCGACACATTCGCCTCCGCCCCGGCGTTCTCTGGGGTAGCGGATTCCGGCGTTACTGCTGTCGCCACCACCTTTGCCGCGGTGCGCTCGGCCCAACTGCTCGGTGCGGTGGAGGGCGTCTCCACCTTCTTCGGCCGCAACTTGATCATGCCGCCCAGCATCACGACGTTGATGACGTGCGTCACCATGCACCAGGGGCACCACTCCTCGGTCTGGGTAAGCATGATGAAGGTGAAGAACAACGCCGAGCCTACCCCGGCAATGTTGAAGGCCAACGGGATGCGGTACCATTCCGGCCGATCGGGCGTCGGCCGACCGATGAACAAAAACCAGATCGCGAAACCGATAAAGTACACGAATCCCAAGTAGGCCGTCGGGATGCTAATCTCCCCCTTCTGTGCGCTGACGCCCGTCGGAAGTGTGTCCTCTTCCTCCTTCGGCCGGGGCGGAATTGTCCCCCACCGGCTGGCCAACACGCTGTCGCAGTCGGCCCCTCCCGCTTCGCGCCGGATCGGCGGTTCTTCTTCCCAAGGTTGCTCTTGCTCGGAACCAGCGTCGGCCCCGGCCGGTTGTGTACTGGGGGCGTTCGCTTCTCCGTTGCCCACTTCATCGCCGCAAACCGTTGCGAACCAGGTAGGCACATTCGTTTTCAACAGATGCTTGTTCAACAGCAGAATGCTGATGTACGCGCCCGCCACGCTCAAAATGAACAACGGTACGGTTAGCTTCCAGGCGCCCTTCATGGATGCGTCATCCTATGCGCGATTGATGTCCTGCGCACTTACCGCTAAACCGCGGCAGTATATCGGCGTGGAATTAACCTGCCAATGCCGCACACATTGGACCCAAATGACCAAAAGCGTCCGGTAACCGGGGTGGGCATTTTCGGGTCAACTTACCCGAGCCGCATTTCGATGACATAAACGTCTCGATGGGTCGGTTGGGTTTTAGTGCTGGGGCTCCCTCGTGCTGCAGACGAAGAGTTCTGTAACTCCACAAACAGGAAAGCTGCTGGAACAGGTGGCCGCGAACGCGCCGCCCGAGGAGGGGGTTCAAGCTTCTTCGTGGGTTCTGGGCGTGTGCATCCGGAATGCGCCGC
>JAUWNF010000406.1 GCA_030612785.1 Phycisphaerales bacterium | reverse complement strand
TCAGTCAGGTATTGTTCGAACCGTCGCAGCATCGCCTTGGGCGTCCCAACAATGTAGGAGCCGCCGCGTTGCCGCAGGAACTTCAGGTTGTCCTCGCTGCCCATCCCGCGGTCCATTACCCATATCCGGTTCGCCCGGCCGTACTTGGCCTCCATGGCCTGCACTATGGTCTCAACCGTCGTGGAATCGGAAGTGGTATCCAGACCGGGACCTGTGAGCCGAGACCAGGGCTAGCCAAGTAGCACGCGATCCGGTACGTTGCGATTGCAGGTGAGATGTGGCCGGGCGGCCTTCCGTGTCCCTTTTGCTTAGGGATGCGACGTGCCGCCTCGGAGTGCTAGGTTCGCGAGCGCCGCGCGAATGTGCCGATTTGCCATCGGACTCGCTCGCGGCCCCCACAAGCGCAAGGATCGTGTGAGGATCTATCCGTGAAGAATGTCATACTAAGCCGGTCCGTGCTATTGCTGACGGCCATGGGCAGCGTCGGTCTCAGTGGGTGCAAAGACGAGAACAAGTTTGTACCCCCGCCACCACCCAAGGTGACCGTTGCACAACCGCTCCAGCAGGAAGTCGTGATCTACTCGGAGTTCACTGGCCGAACTGAAGCAGTTGCGTTGGTCGAGGTGCGTGCCCGGGTTCGCGGCTTCCTCAAGAGCATCGAGTTCGAGGAAGGTGCGCGCATTGAGGCGGGCGCGCTATTGTACACTCTCGAACCGGAGGAGTATGAGGCTTCGCTTCAGGCGGCCCAGGCGCAGAAAGCGGGCGCCGAAGCAGAACTTCAAGAAACGCAGACGAACTTCGAGCACATAGAGCGTTTGCATGAACAGGGGAATGCCGCTTCGATGGAGTTCGTCGAGGCGCAGGCCGAGTATGAAGGTGCGAAGGCCTCCCTGCTCGCCGCCGAGGCCGCGGTTGCACAGGCGGAACTCGATCTGGCCTACACGAGGATAGCCGCACCGATCGGGGGGCGCGTCAACCGCTCGGCTGTGGACACGGGGAACCTCGTCGGTCAAGGCGAGCCGACGCTGCTTACCACCATCGTGTCGTGGGAACCGATTCACGTGTACTTCACGATTAGTGAGCGCGAGGTGCTGGACTTCCGAAGACGGAGGATAGGAGCCAAGGAGGAACCTGCGGACATCGAGGCACGCCTGACGCTCGCGGACGGAACCGCGTATCCGCTGCCCGGCCGCATCGACTATGCCGACAACCGCGTCGATCCGCAGACCGGAACGATCCGAGTGCGTGCTGTGTTTGAGAATCCGGACCGGCTGCTTGTCCCGGGCATCTTCGCCCGAGTGCGCATTCCTCGGAAGAAATCTCAGGCCACCCTGGTGCCGGAAGTCGCGCTCCAGCGCGATCTCGGCGGGTACTTCGTGCTGACCGTCAATGACAAGGGGGTGGTGGCTCGCCGCGATGTAACCGTTGGGGCCAACGTAGGCGAATACAAAGTGATCGCCTCCGGGCTTGACGGCGGTGAGCGCATCGTCATCCGCGGCCTGCAGCGAGCGCGTCCAGGCGTCCATGTCGATGCTGAATCAACGGTCTTGCCTTCCGTCGAGCAACCGGGTCATTCTGCCTCGCCCGACGCTACGACCACTCAGTCCTCCAGCGAAAATCAATAGGGAGCGGGCACGATGTTCAGCGAGTTCTTTATTCGGCGACCGATCTTCGCCGCGGTCATATCCATCGTGATCGTGATCCTCGGCGTCGTCGCCCTGGTCTCATTGCCCGTCGCCCGCTACCCGCAGATCGCTCCGCCTACCATCGCCGTCCAAGCCAGCTATTCGGGTGCCACGGCCAAAACGATCGCCGAAACAGTCGCGAGGCCAATCGAGCAAGAGGTCAACGGCGTTGAGAACATGCTGTACATGACCAGCACCAGTTCGTCGGATGGCACGATGGGGCTTACCGTCACGTTTGAGACTGGCACAGACCTGGACATGGCCAATGTGCTGGTGCAGAACCGCGTGGCGCTGGCGGAGAATAAGCTGCCCGAGGAGGTTCGGCGACTCGGGGTACGCGTCAAGAAGAAATCCAACGATATTCTCCTGCTCGTCAATCTTCGATCCTCCAAGAGTGCCCATGATGAGGTCTTCCTCAACAACTATGCCAGCCTGCGGATCCGCGACGAACTCACGCGGATACCAGGGGTGGGCGAAGTCACGATCTTCGGCGCCGAGTACGGAATGCGCATCTGGCTCGAGCCGGATCGGATGCGGGCACGCGATCTGACAACCAATGACGTAGTCGCGGCGATTCGAGAGCAGAATGTCGAAGTGGCGGCGGGGAAGATCGGCGAGCCCCCGGCGCCCGCGGGCCAGGCCTTCGAGCTGACGGTCGGGACAACCGGTCGCCTCTCGGATGCCAAGCAGTTCGAGGATCTGATCGTCAAGGTGGGCGCCGACGGCCGCATGGTTCGGCTAAAAGACATTGCCAGAGTTGAGCTCGGCTCACAGGCCTACAATCTCACGGCCCAGCTCAATGGGCAGCCGACCTCGACCATGGCGGTTTACCAGCTCCCCAATGCAAATGCGGTGGCGACCGCGGATGCGGTGGCCACCAAGCTCGAGGAACTCAGCCGGGATTTCCCCGAGGGCGTCGAGCACGTCATACCGTTCGATGCCACAGACGTGATTCGTGCGTCGCTGCGCGAGGTCATCATCACGCTCTTCATCACGCTTGGCCTCGTCGTGTTCACTGTCTACGTCTTCTTGCAGAACCTGCGCGCGACGCTCATTCCCGTCCTGACTATCCCCGTCTCCTTGATCGGTACCTTCGCGGTCATGGCGGCCTTGGGGTATTCCCTCAACATTCTAACGCTATTCGGGCTCATCCTCGTCATTGGGATCGTGGTGGACGATGCGATCGTGGTCGTCGAGAACACCTCACGCCTGATTGACGAAGGCAAGCCACCCAAAGACGCCGCCATACAATCGATGCGCGAAGTGACCGGGCCAGTGATCGCTACGACACTCGTCCTGCTCGCCGTCTTCGTGCCGACGGTCTTCATGGGCGGGATTGTTGGCGAGTTATTTCGCCAATTCGCCGTGACGATCTCGATCGCGACGGTGTTTAGCAGCATTTGTGCTTTGACGCTCAGTCCAGCGCTGTGCGGGCTCCTCCTGCGGCCCCAGCCGCGCAAACCGGCCGCACCGTTTCGCGCTTTCAACTGGCTCTTGGCCAAGGTGACCGATCGGTATACCGTGTCCGTTCGCGCGTTGCTCCGGGCTTCCGCCGTCGGAATCACGGTCTTCGTCGGACTGGTGGTCTTTGCGGTCTGGTCGTTCGCTCGCATTCCGACGGGCTTCGTGCCTCAGGAAGACGAGGGTTATTTCATCGTCAACGTGCAGTTGCCGGACGCCGCGACGCAGGAGCGCACTCTCGCCGTGACCAAACGCGTCAATGACATCCTGGTGAACACCCCCGGCGTCAAAGAAGTGGTGATGATCAACGGCAATTCGTTCATCGACTCGTCAAAGTCCTCGAATACGGCCGGGGCGATCGTGACGCTCGAGCACTGGGATGATCGCGACTCGAAAGAACTTCGGCTGGAGGGTGTACTCCAGCGAGTGAACGTCCAGTTGCGCCAGATTCAAGATGCTTTCGTGATCGCCTTTGCTCCACCTTCGCTACCGGGCACCGGGTTCGCCAGCGGCGTCACACTGCAGTTGCAGGACCGCGGCGGCGCCGGCGTGCAGATGCTCCAGAATGTCGCCAACGAGATGGCTGCAACCGGCAATGCGCAATCAGGTCTGACCGGGATGTTCACCACGTTTCGCGCCAACGTCCCCCAGTTGTCCCTTGATATTGACCGCGAACAGGTCAAACAGATGGGGATTCCGTTGCAGCAGGTCTTTGACGCGCTTTCGGCGTATTTGGGCTCGGTGTATGTCAACGACTTCAGTCTATTTGGACGAATCTATCAAGTCCGCGCCCAGGCGGATGCGCACCACCGGGCTGCGCCGGAAGACATCCGCCGACTGGAAGTACGGGGTCCGACGGGC
>JAUWNF010000700.1 GCA_030612785.1 Phycisphaerales bacterium | reverse complement strand
CGACGGGACGCCGGATCACCCACCCCCGCCGCTGGTGACGACCTACGTGGCCACAATGGAGCGGACCGAGGCTTTCGGGAGGGTGCTGCGTGTGGAGTCGGAACGCCGCGGCATGCAGCGGGCGGACACGGTGTTGGTGATGGGCGACGGCGGGAACTGGATCGATCCACTGAGCAAGCGGGAATGTCTCTACGATCAACGGATCATCGACTACTACCATGCTGTTGAGCACCTGTACGAAGCGGCCCGGGCCGCCCTGGGGAAAGACGCGCCGGAAGCGCAGGTGTTGGCTCGGCAACTGAAGGATCACCTGTGGGACGGCCGAGTGGATGAGGTGATCGCCACGTTGCAGGGCCATGCCGAGCGTTGGGGTCCGCCGCAAGCCACCGACAGCCAGGAGCATCCGCGCCGGGTGCTGGCGAACAACGTGGGTTACTTCACGACTCATCGGCACCACATGGATTATCCGACGTATCGCCGGAAAGATTGGCCGATCGGCTCGGGTGTGACGGAATCAGCGGTGAAGCTGTTCAACAAGCGGGTGAAGGGGACCGAGCAGTTCTGGAGCATCCCAGGCGTGGAGTCGATCCTTTCGCTACGGGCCTTATGGCTCTCCCAGGACGATCGATGGGCTCGCTATTGGAACAATCGGCCAGCCTACCAAGAGGCCGCCGAAACTGTCACGGACCGTGCGTCGTGGAAAGGCGCTGTTCTCCAGCGGGTGAGAATCCCCGTCCGGAAAGTTTGGTTGTTCCACCCGGTACCCCGTCGCCCGCCGTACTCGCCCTTCATCTCAAGCCCACCGTGGGGGAAAAGACCATCGGGATCAAGAACCGCAGTGGGACTATTCAAAGCGTATGTGTAAACGTTCGGACCAACAACAACCCCGATTGGATCGCGCTGGAGGAACCGGCCACTTGCTGGATCGTAGTAGCGGGCACCAACGTGGAGGTGCGGAATCGGATTGCCATCGGGGAAGTTGTGGGATTGATAGCCCCAGGCGCCGGCGTAGCCCTAGCGGTGATCTTCACCGGAGATGCGCTCGCCGAAGGCGGTGTAGACCGTGCGGCCACTTGCGAGACCGCTATCATCAGACATCGACCGCGTTGTGCCAAGGGGGTTGGTGTGGAAGTAGTCCGTGTCAGACGAGCCCGAGGCGGCCCAAGGATGAACCGTCGCAACCCCGGGCTCAAAGGAGCGCGCTTCGGCGAAGTCACCACGCCCATCGCCGCGTCCGCCGCCGATTGTGAAATCGCCGTAGATGTCGTCGCCGTCGTAATCGGACCACGTGTCCGAGAGCGGCAGCGCGATGAAGATGCCGGCCTGCACGGCCGCCGGGTTGAGTTCGCGGTTGAGGTAGCGCTGCCTCGCGCCGTCGTAACGGAACTCGCGGGCGTAGGTGATCGCGTAATCCACGATCTGGTAGACTTCCGGATCGGGGTCGGCGTCGTCCCACTGTTCGCCGAGGATGTAGGTGACGGCCGTGCCGTTGAGCGCGTATCCGAAGCGGGTGGCTTCGTAGTGATCAGGGGAGTCGGCCTCGACCGTGACGATTCGCGTTGGGTTGCCGCCTTCGCTGTAGTAGTACCACGTCGTCGACAGCAACACATCAGCCCCTGGCCCGCCGGTGGTGTCGAACGTCTCGTAGTACATCAGCCGATTGTTGTCGCTTTCGTAAACGTGCGGCTCGGTTGCGTGCTCTTGATCGTACAGGTCGCAAGAGGAAAGAAAGAGGCCAGAAGCGAATGGCACTGCCGCTTATTTGACAAGGGTTTACGGCGATTTCCCGGCGAGGAGTTCGGCGCGAGCTTCG
>JAUWNF010000253.1 GCA_030612785.1 Phycisphaerales bacterium | reverse complement strand
ACACCCTGGCGGCGACCCTGGAGACGGTGGAATCCGTCACCGGCGTGAGCGTGACGGATGCGTACGTGGACAAAGGTTATCGCGGCCACGGTTGTGACCGTGCGACCCGCGTGCACCTCGCCGGAACGAGTTCAAAGAACATTTCGCGCGGCGAACGAAATCGCCGTCCGCGAACCCTACTGACTCATTCATCACACCACCCCGCAAGTGCCTTTTTCAGGGACGATTACGTAAGCCCCGCGGAACCACGCGGGAGAAAGGAACGAAACCATGTCGGCCATAATAATCGTGTTGATTGTCCTCGCGGTCATAGCTCTTTTTCTGGTTTTGTCCGGTCTGTTCACCGTCGAGCAGCAAACCCGGGCGGTCGTTGAACGATTCGGGCGATTCCTGCGGGTCGCCCACCCGGGTCTGAACCTCAAAATCCCCATCGTCGACCGTGTCGCGGGGCGCATCACCCACCGGGTCCGGGAGATCGAAGTCACGGTGGAGTCCAAGACGCGCGACGACGTCTTTGTGGATTTGCTGATCGCGGTGCAGTTCTTCGTGCGGGAAACCGACGAGGCGGTCAAGGCGGCCCAGTACAGACTGACGGACCCCGAACGGCAACTCAGTTCGTACGTGTTCGACACGGTCCGCGCCCTGGTGCCCGAGATGCCGGTGGACAGCGTCTTCTCCGAGAAAGAGAAGATCGCCCACGCGGTCAAGGAGCGCCTATCGGACACCATGGAGCAGTTCGGCTACACCATTCTGCAGACGTTAGTCAACGACATCCAACCGGCCCCCAAGGTCAAGGAGGCCATGAACGAGGTCAACGCCAGCGCCCGCCTGAAAGAGGCCGCCAAGAATGAAGCCGAGGCGAAGAAGATTCACGTGATCGCCGAGGCCGAAGCGGAGGCGCGGGCCAAGGAGCTGCAGGGCGTGGGTATCTCCCGCCAGCGGTTGGCCATCGCCAAGGGGCTCAAGGAATCGGTCGAAGCCTGCTCCCAGGCCGGCATCTCGCCGGAAGAGGCCACCAAGATGGTGCTCCTCACCCAGCACTACGACACCGTCACCGCGGTAGGGGCGCATTGCAGGGCGTCGGTCATCATGCTGCCGTATACGCCGGACGGCATGATCCAGGTGAGCGATCAGATCCTGCAGGCACTGATGGTCAAGGATGAGATGGACAAGGGGGCCGCGCAGGGCCAGGCCTGATCGACATAGGAATCTGACTACCGTTGCTCCGGTCGCTGGATGGCGTACTTCTTCACCCGATAGCGCAGGTTGTCCCGGCTGATGCCCAGGGCGCGGGCGGCTTGCGACTGGTTCCAATTCGCGTCCCGCAACGCGTTGACGATCATGGCCCGTTCGTAGTCCCACAGGCTTCCCTCACCAGAGCGGGGTGGCGCGGCGGACGGCGTTCCGGCGAGGTCCTCGGGCAGGTGGGTCGGCTCGATAACCGCGCCCTCGCACAACAGCACCGCCCGCTCGATGACGTTCTGGAGTTCGCGGACGTTCCCGGGCCAATGATGTCCGGTCAGGATTGCCCGAGCATCGTTGGAGATGGAGGGCGCGCCGCGTCCCAGTTGGCGGCTGAAGCGTATGGTAAAATGCTGCGCCAGGGCGGGAATGTCTTCCCGCCGTTCGCGCAGCGGAGGAAGCTGGATGGGGAAGACATTGAGACGGTAGTACAGGTCTTCGCGGAATCTGCCGTCGGCAATGGCCGCCTTCAGGTCGCGGTTGCTCGCGGCAATGATCCGCACGTCGCAGGCCACGGTCCGCGCGCCGCCCACGCGGACGAACTCGTGCTCCTGCAACACGCGCAGCAACTTGACTTGCGTTGACGGGCTGATGTCACCAATCTCGTCCAGAAACAACGTGCCGCCGTCGGCCATCTCGAAGCGGCCGATTCTTTGCGACGCCGCTCCGGTAAACGCGCCTTTCTCATGCCCGAACAGTTCGCTCTCCAACAGGCTCTCGGTCAGGGCGGCGCAGTTGATCGCGATGAAAGCGGCATTACAACGCGGCGATGCGTCGTGCAGGTAACGGGCCAGCAGTTCCTTGCCCGTGCCGGTCTCGCCGAGCAACAGCACCGTCGCATTGCTCGAGGCCACCTTGTCGCAAAGGCCGAGCACCTCGCGCAGCGACGGAGACTCGCCCACAATCGTTCGATCCCCCGCCGCGGTCTTCCGCAGCCCCAGGTTCTCGCGTTTCAGTTTTTCATGGGCCTGGGCGTTGCGCGCACCGACCGCCGCCAAGTTACCGAAGACCTGTAAGAGGTTCACGTCCTCGGAGGTAAACGATCGTTCGCCCGTGGGGTTGAGCACTTCCACCACGCCCACCACCTCGTCACCCACCACCATGGGTGCGGCGATCAACTCGCGCGTGTCAAAGCCGCTCTTTTGATCGATGCCCTTATAGTGCTCGTTACTCTCGGCCACGTCGGATACCAGGACGGCCTGGGCGCTGGCCACCACCCGACCGGCGATCCCGAGGTCGGCGTCAAACTCCTGGCCGACCAGGCCGGCCGCATGTTCCCCGGATGCCGCCGCAAACACGAGCTTGCCTCGGCGCTTGTCCAGGAGCATGACGCTGCCCGCCTCGGCTTCCATGACCGAAGCGGCGGAACGGGCAATGGTGTCCAGCACCCGTGACAGGTCCAGCGAAGCGTTGATGGCCGCGGAGGCTTCGGTCAACGCCTGCAAAGACGCCTGCGAGATGTTGCCGGTTGTCAAGGTCATACGGTCCCTTCGTCAGACGAAGGCTACGGTAGTATCTCCACCTCGTCACCGAGGCGCATCACGTCGAATAGTTGCTCAGCGTGCCGATCCGCCAGCGCGACACAACCGGCAGTCCAATCCGTGGCCGTTCCATGCCCATGGATTCCAATGGCCCCGCCCAGAGCAGTGGTCCAACTGGGACATCGCCCGGCCGCGAAGGCCTCCCGGATACTGCGGGCCTCCCCCTCGGTGCTCACGCCCTGGCACAGCCCACGTTCCGCCGCGGGCAATGCCGGATAGTCCAAACCTAGGAATCGGTGATATTTGCTCTGCCGGTTTTTGGTGACCACGTGGAATCGGCTTTCCGGCGTGCGCCCATCGCCTTCGCAGACCTTCTGCCCGACCGGATTCCTGCCCAGGGCGATGGGATATATCCTCACCAGACGATCGCCGTCGAACAGGTGCAACTGGCGTTTGGCCTTGAGCACCACGATCCGGGGCTGGGTCAGGTGTAGTGCTTGGTCATCTCGGTAATCGTCGGGCATCACCGCTGCCCCCACCTGGGCGACTGCCGCGACGAGTAGCAAATACGCTGCCCCGCGTAGCGTTCGCGCCTTGTAACGATTTGTCCAATAAGAAGTTACGAGAAATAGCCAGCGAGTGTGGTTTGCCGTCCAACGTCCGCAAGCTGCCGCCTGTGCGTAAAGTCCCGCCACCGTCCGCCCCAGCCGCGAACGACGCAGACCCCGCATCCGCGTCGCGCCCCGGGACACCGGGACGCCAGACCCGGATTGGGGGGGCTCGAAGCTCGTCGGGGACACGCCTGAGACAGCACCTCGTGCTTGCACCGCTGGATGACCTCCCGGGTCAAGACGCCGGGGCGAACCCTATCACCACGTGGGCCTAAGCATACAATGGAGTGGTGAGTTCGCCAACGAACGAGCAACTATTAGCCGATCATATCCGGGGCGACCGGGACGCCTTCCGGATGCTGGTCGAACGGCATCATCGCGAGTTGTACCGCTTTGTGGTTCGTTTCACCGGCAGTGGTGCCGCCGCCGAAGACGTCGTGCAGGACACGTTCCTCCAGGCGCACATGGCGGCGTCCAGCTTCGATCCCCAGCGGAAGCTCAAGCCCTGGCTGTTTACCATCGCCGCGAACAAGGCCCGCGACTACCTTCGCACCCGCACGCGCCGCAAGGAGGTCGCTTTGGACGCCCCGATCAACGGCGCTGAGGATTCTGAGAGTCCGCGTTTTTTCGCACTGATGGCCGACGACGGACCCACCCCTCTCGAAAACCTCGAAGAGTCTGAAAAGAACGCCATCGTCCGAAAAACCGTGGATCGGCTGCCGTCGGGCCTGCGTGAGGTGCTCATCCTCGCGTATTTCCACAAGTTTCCCTACAAAGAGATGGCTGACATCCTGGAAATCCCCCTGGGTACCGTCAAGAGTCGCCTGCACTCGGCGGTGGCCTCCTTCGGAAAACTATTTCAAGACGAGCAGAACCGCCGCGGGCAGGCGGACGTATGAAAGCAGGACGGGAAAACGCTGGTGCGGACGGCCCGGTAGGAAGCCGAACCGAGTCCTCCGCAAGCCCATCAGGACCTGACCGCTCATGAATCAGCCCGATAACTTACCGCCTGAGCAATTGCTGGACTACCACTTGGGCCTCCTGGAGAACGACGACGCGGAGCGGATCCGCCGGAACATCGCGGCTTCGGACCAGTCGGCGTCCCAAAGCCGGAACGTAGCTGCGTGGCTGGAGCTGCTCGACTCGTACAAGACCCCTCCTCCGCCAACCCGCTTCGTGGACCAGATTATGGACCGGATCGGACAGGCCTCGCCGCTGAGGGTCACGGAGGCAGCATCCTCCCTGCCTCCACCCTCAGACGGACGCTTCATCCGGCGCCCGGTGCTGTCGCTCCGTGAGTTGGTCGCGTTGGCCGCTTGCCTCACCTTCTTCATCGGCGTCCTGGTCCCGGGGTTGTCCCGGGCCCGTAGTCAACAGCGGCAGGCCATGTGCGCCTCCAGCCTGGGGAATATCGGTCGCGCAGTAGGTCAATACGCGGCTAACTTCAACGGCATGATGCCGCAGACGGCGGGGTTTGTTCCAGGGGTCAACTGGCTCCGCTCGCCCCAGCCGCAGGTTCCGCGCGTGCGCAACAGCCGTAACCGCTATCTGGTCGTACGCCTCCATTTCGCCAAACCCGAGAGCTTCATCTGTGCGGCAATGGGCGGCGCCCGTCCGCTGGATGCTGACCGGATCGATCAGTTCGAGGACTTCCCCTCCCCGGAGAATTGCAGCTTCGATTCGCAGAACATGGCCGGTCCTACGCTACCGCTGCGCCTCGCGCCGGGCATGCCCATCTTCGCCGATCGCAACCCGCTCTTCGATGGCAGCAAGCTCGATGCGGTCGATCCTGATCGATCGAATTCCCGCTCCCACGACGGCGGCCGGGGACAAAACGTCCTCTGCGCCGACGGTCGCGTAGTGTGGACCACGTCCCCCATGTTCGGCACCCACGGTGACAACATCTGGCAGGTCGAGGGGGTGACCGAGTATACGGGGACGGAGTACCAACGGCACCCCGCGGACGCTTTCGTCATTCCATAGCGGCAAGTTACAGATAGCCGAGGGATCGAAGCTGCTCGATTTGCTCGGGGGAGAGCAGGTCGTCCTCGTCGTTCGGTGACGGGGCTTGCTCAACTCCGCTCGCGACGCCGACCCGCCAGGACTACGAAACTGGGTCAGCGGAAACGGCATCGGCCGCGAGCGCACGGCACACAAGCGCGGTGGTCGGTGCCTTACATCCTGCCTGGTGGGACGTGATCCGGCGCTTACTTTTCGTTGCCCCACAGCTTGGCCAATTCGATCAGCACCTTAACCGCCGACTCCATTTCTTCCAGGCAGGCGAACTCCAACTCCGAGTGGAAGTTGTGCATGCCGGTGGAGAGGTTCGGCGTGGGCAGGCCCATTTCGCTGAGGCGC
>JAUWNF010000606.1 GCA_030612785.1 Phycisphaerales bacterium | reverse complement strand
CCTGCACCGCCTTGTCAGCCAGTTCCTTTACTTCCTATTGGTTCAAGGCGACACGTTCGCGCCATACAGTCATTACATATTGGCCCGCTACCTCGCTGAGTTCCCCCATGTTCCGAAGGTCGGCGATCACCGTTTGGATTTCGTCCTCAGCCTTTGAAATCATCCCCACTCCCATGATGCACAATCGTTTCAGTGCATCAAACATAGCTCACGTCTCCTTTTGCATGAGTTCCCGTGTTCGCTGATCACGCTGACTTGGCCCGAGTTACACGCGCCAGCTCCAACAGGTGGTCCCGTACCTGCTGAGAGTGCGCGGTAAACTGCTTGAGGTGCATTTCGGTTTGCTTGATGGCCTCAGTCTGACTCCTGTCTTCCTTCAGGGCCTCCTGTGCCCTTCTTACGTCATTGTACAGGCGGTTCATGAGGCTGTATTCCTTGTCGATAGCCTTGGTGATTTTGATCTCTTGCTCGGGGTCGGCGGAATCGCCCAGAGTTTCACCAACCGCCACGATGAGATCGGACATGGCCTGCTGCGCGTCCTGGAGCAACGCTTTGGCGTCATCCATATCCCTTTCGAAAACTCCGATTCCCGGCCACAGCGCGTTTTCCTCATGAATTTTCCCCATCAGATCGTGTGCGTCCCGAAGTAGTTCTTCCATTGGTTTGAACGATTGCTCGTCAAGCATCTTCTTGTCCTTTGCTCTATCCGGTCCGGCAATCCCGTCCCTGTCGCGCTCAGCATCCTCGACCCGCTCCGGTCATGCTGTTGCTTTGTCCAATACTGGGGAAGTCCTCCGCCCGGACACGTACCGTTGGTCCCAGATGCGGCCCGTAATCCGTTCGTAGTCCTGGCCATATCGCATCATGCCGCGATGGTACTCCGCGTCCGTCAGTCCCGCCTGCGCCTCGGAATCGATGGGCCTGGCCTCACAGGCTCGGCAAGCTTCCAAGAACTCCCCGAAGTGATCACGAATCGCACACGGGCAGAGCCAATTATCTACCTGGTCCGCAGGCTGCTCGTAACCGTACGCGCCTTGCCATTGGCGAATGCGCTGGAAGAGGGGCGAGGCCAGAACCGTGTTCAGGTTTCCGCCGCCGTGGTACACCTTGTTGATGTTCATGTCTGCATAGGGGATGAATACGCAGGGCGTCACGTCACCGTTCCAGTTGATGTAGAGGTATCCTCCCCGGCGACCTGCGGCGATGCAACCGTTGCTAAGCGTGCCGTTGTTCCAGAAATCGGCAATGAACAGCTTGCGCTCCCGGACCATCCGCCAGGTCCTCTCCAGCATCTCAAGACGCTGTTCGGGCGACACCATCAGGTCGAGAGTATGTCCGCGTCCGATGGGCATATACTGAAACATCCAACTGTACAGGGCGCCCTGCTGGTCAAAGTAGAAATCAGCGAAGCGGTTACTGGTAACCAGGTCCCAGTTGTGCTTCGTGGCCGTCACCGAGATGCCAAACGGTACGCCTACCTCCCGGAGATTCTCAAAAGCCTGTAGGATGCGCCGATGCACGCCCTTCCCGCGACGCTGGTCGGTCTCGGCTTCGAGGCCCTCGACCGAAATCGCCGGCGTGACGTTACCCAACTCCTCCAAACGCTTGGCCACGTCTTTGCTGATCAGCGTACCATTAGTGTAGACCAGGAACAGGTTGGAACTGTGCATCGCCGCCATGTCGAGCAGGGTCAGACCGTCGTCTTCCCACATGAACGGTTCCCCACCGGAGATCACGGTGAAATGGGAGGCCCATAGGTCCTCCTTCTCGGTGAGAATCCGGTCAACCGTGTGCCAGTCCAACTTGGCGGCGGAGCTGGCGTTGCTGCACGCATAGCACCCCGTGCAACGCAGGTTGCATCTCATGCCCGGGCTGACCGTCACGAAGAACGGCGGCGCAAACCCTAACCGCTCCTCCGCGCGGGACGAAGCTTCGCTGTTGCAGATCACGTTCTCCAGAAATACGGTCAAGAGACGGTCCAGCACGTGCTTCGAGATCAGGCCGCGTTCAAGGTTGCGGCAGGCGCTGTGCAGCATCGCGATCAGATAGTCGCTCTTATCTTGTTGCACTTGCGTCGGGCGGCCGTCGGAATTCCCGTTCACCAGAACGTCTTGTATCTTGCGCTCGGCAAACCGCAGGCCGCCGTTTCGCAAGGCCTTGTTGGTGAGCACGGCGGAGATCAGTGACCGAAAAGAACCCGTTCGAAATACGTTTTCCAAGTTCATGATTGTTCCTTTCTGATTGCCGCCGGAAGCGGTCTTGCCCTTCTCGCACTCACGGCCGATACGGCTCCACACAAATTTGACCAAAAAACAACCGCTTGGCTTGCTCAGCCACCTCCTCCGGCGTTGAGTCCTCCGGCTGCTCGACGAGCCTCGCCAGGAAGGCGTTGCTCAACCCTTCCAAGCCCAAGGCGAGCATCTTCGGGTCGGCTTTGACAAACAGCTTCTTGCGAATGCCGCTACGAAACACGGACTCGAGCACCTTGAGCACTTGGTCGTACATCGCCCGGGCCTCCCGATCGAGACCGGCTACCGGCTGAAGAAACGCGCCCGCGGTCTGCGTGAAGTAGAGCCGGGCGGTGGGAATGTGCTCCATAAACAGGCTGGCTTTTGTGTCGATGTAGCGGCCGAGCCGC
>JAUWNF010000474.1 GCA_030612785.1 Phycisphaerales bacterium | reverse complement strand
GCGCAGCAGGAACGTGATCAGGTAGTATTCGTTCAGATGGGCCAGCGCACTGGCGAAAGCGCAGAAGCACGTCACCACCCCCACGCGCAACGGGAGCGACTCGAACAGGGCAACCTGGTTGCTGGCCAGCAGCATCACGATGGTCACGCCACAGGTTCCGTAAAAATGCTTGAACAGGTCAATGACCGCGGCGGCGTTTTCCGAATCCAGGTTCCCGGTGGGCTCGTCGGCCGACGTCACCGGCATCATCAGCCCCAGCGCGTTCAGCAGGGTGGTCTTACCGCAGCCGGACGGGCCCATGATCGCCACGAACTCACCGCGCTCGACGGTCAAATCGACGGAGCGCAGCACGTGAGCAATCGCGTCGCCGTCGCGGTAGTCCTTGCACAGGGCTCGGGCTTGTACGATCAGTTCGCTCACGGTTATCCGCTGACTATTGCCACCAAGGCTTCTTCGTGTCGTACAGGTTTAGCCCCCTTAGGGGTTGTCGGGAAATAAAGTTTACAGTTTAGCGGTCCCGTGTGTTATCTCAGCGGGACTTGGTGCATAAGCGTCTTCGTGGCGTTCGCGGTCTGATAGTATAATTCCACCGCGGATGGATCTCATGACGTTCGAGTTGCAATTTGCTCATGTCTTCGTCTGAGTAATGCACGCCCTTTTCATGGCTCTTGGTGTCCAACCGAGCCTTGACCTTCAGACCCGTACGAGTTGTGGTGCTTCCAATCAGGTTAATCACCGTCTCGAAGTTCACCAGAGGCTGCCCTTTCCAGTTGAGACTAATGAACGAGAACATGCGATGTTCGATTTTGTTCCATTTGCTCGTGCCCGGCGGATAGTGGCAAACCGTGATCAACAGGTGCGTCTCGTCGGACAACTCCTGGAGGTGGAATTTCCACGCCTTGTTGGCACTTCCATTTCCTCCACCACCATCGGCACAGATGAGTAACCGCTTAGCTCGACGATAGCAACGACAACCGAACCGTTTCCACCACTGCCGAATGCTCTCCACCGCAAACTCGCCCGTCTCACAACTCGTGCCGACATTGACCAGGCCTTTGTTGCGCTGGACGTCATATATCCCATAGGGAATGGCCGTTCCCACCGCCAGGCTGGGAAAATCGTAGACCTTCACCTCTTGCGGTTTACCCTGTTTTCTCCACGTTTTGCCAGAGTTTTTGAATTCCCCGACGCGCTCTTTCTTCTTGCTATCCACGGAAACCACCGGCGCGCCCTGGGCCAGGAATTCCTTGACCGTCTGATTCAGGTAGCGAAACTGGCCGTCCCGATCCGGATGGCTGCCGCCCTCCTTTGTCTTCCGGTTGGCTTGCAGGGAGTAACCCAGATCGTGCAGCAGGCGACACACCGTATCGGCGTTCAGGGGATGACCCCGTCTGGCCATTTCCTCGGCGATACCGCGAGTTGACCTACTGGTCCACTTCAGGGCACTCATCGGGTCTCCCGCCGTGTTTTCGTCCAGAATCTCCTCCAAATCTCGAATGAGGTCGGGATCGAGCGCCTCAACTTTCTTTCGCCCCCCGCCGGGACGACGGAGCTTCTCTGCGGGATCGAGTTCCTTTGATGCCTTGACCTCGCGGACCCCTTTCATAATGGTTGGCCGCGAGAGACCGGTCAGTTCATGGATTCGCTGAATACCACCGCGGCCTAACTCCAGTGCTTTCTGCGCGGCATACCATCTGCGCTGAACTTCGTTAAGCCCAGGAAGCAACTTCACCCATGTCGCGAGATCTGGGGCGGTCATGCCGAACATGATACCCACATCGCCATCTCTGTCAACTTTATTTTCCGACAACCCCTAAGCGTTCAGCAGGAGTTTCGAGAGATCATCTCGCGTTCCGAACGCCTCGCCGCCGAGCGCGAGTGCGTTGCCTGGCGTTGTGGTCGGCGTTGGCGTACAACGTGATGCACTTTTCGTCGGTATTGCTATTGCTGTTGTAAGGCAGAGGGTTTCTCGTCGCGAACTGCTGGTGAGTATGGGTGACCCACTGGGGACGCAAGAATGTGGGTAACGACAAGCCCTGAAAAGGGTGGAGCTCTCCACGGTGGCCACACGGAGGTGCGTTATGTGTAGGATTCTCGCTTCGCTTCCCGGTTTGGTTCTGTTGGCGGGGTGTGCCGGCGGCGCGGTTGACCCCTTCGCGGGTGTCGATGCACGGCTGCACGTCCTGGAACGACACCGTGCGTCAGCAAACAGCGGGACGCACCGCGCCGAAACGATATCCCGCGTGAGATGCGGTTCCGGTGAGTACAACGACGATTCGTTCTATCTCACATCACATCCCACGCTCGAAGTTGCCGATGGCAACACTTTGACACTACGGCCGACCGCCGGCGCTATGTTCGCGCAAGACACATCGACTTCTTGGGCGGACGAATCAACGGTCGACACGACGGTTCGACAATCCTCCCGGCGGCGGGCTCCCTTGCCCGGGTTCTGGGACACCGTGAAGCGCGATCTGCGAAGTATGCCCGCCGACCTCTGGGACGATACCAAGGCCGTCTACGGCTCGGCGCCAAACCTGATCATCCTGGGGCTGACCTACGGCGGATGCCTGGCAGTGCAGGAGACCGGACCGGACGATACCGTCGAGGACAGCTATCGTCACCACAGCACCTTCTCGAAGGACGCGCGCGACATCTTCGGGGCGGCGGGGAACCCGGGCACCCACTTCGCGCTGGCCGGTGCGTGGTACCTCCTCGGGCAGCAGCGGCAGGACGAGAAGACTTACGAAGTGGGCCGCACGCTGTTCAGCGCCTTGATTATCAACGGGCTTTCCACGCTGGCGGGTCAGGCGGCCTCGTGGGACCGTTCTCCCAACGGGGAGTTGGGCGCGTTCCCCAGCGGGCACACCTCGAGCACCTTCACCGTGGCGGCGGTGATGCACGATGCGTACGGTCCGCTGGTCGGGGTGCCGCTCTACGGGTTGGGTGTTCTGGTGGCGATGGAACGTCTGGAGGACGGCGAACACTACCTCTCCGACGTGATCATGGGAGGAGTGATGGGACTGGTCATCGGGCACACGGTGGCGGGGGAGCATCAGTTTGAGGTGTTCGGCGGCGAGATTCTGCCTTATGCCGATCCCCACACGGGCAGTAGTGGTATCGCCTGGGTGACCCATTTCAAGTAGGCCGGCTTGGAGTGCGCAGGGGTCGAGCATGGGATGAGGGTCGGACATGAGGTCTGGTGCAAAAACGCCGCGCCGCAGTTCCGCTACGGGCCAAGGTTTTGCACTACCTTGGATGATCGGTGTCGTGCTGCTGTTTCATCAGTTCTTCAAGCGGATGCCGCGCGAACTGGCCGAAGCCGCGGCGCTCGATGGTGCCGGCACGTGGCACACCTTCACCCGGGTGATGCTTCCGGCGGCCAGTCTGCTCTCGCTCCTCCCGCTGGCGCTGGCGTTCCTGCTGGGCCAGCGTTATCTGATGCGCTGGCGCGTCTCGCCCGCGAGTGGTGTATAATCCCGGCACCATGATCCGCATCGGCGAAGAGGATTTCGAGAGGCTGGTGCTCGAAGCCGT
>JAUWNF010000070.1 GCA_030612785.1 Phycisphaerales bacterium | reverse complement strand
ATTAAGTGATGGTCTCAGCTGCCCGCCTTCAACCGCTCCCATACTCTCTGCGGGGTCAGACCCTCTCTGGCGCGGAATCGGCGTAACGCGCGTTGCCAGAGTCTTGCCGTGCTGCGGGTATCCGGTGACTTCAGGATCTCGTCGGCAGTGACCCGAATGGCGTCAGCATCGGAGCCGCGGTGGAACAGGAGGTAGTCCCCAACCGAGAGGTCCTGGCATTCAGCCCGCCGGACCTCGGATTTCGTCAGACCGTCGCGTGACGCTGTTGCCTCAAGCAGGTGAGTTACGACCTTGGCTTTGTACTTGCTGGTCAAGAAAGCGTACAAGCCATTGGCGAACCAGTGGATCGTGGCATCGACGTCGGGCTCATCCACGTCACCACTTCTCGCGTAAGCGATCGCCCTTGTACGCCGGTACTCGGCCGCCAGATCGTCGAAATCGTCCAACTCCGCGGGGCGCACTTCGGATTCACCGCTTCGATCCGGTTTCGTTCCGGCTGCACCGCTTTGATGCCACATACCCTCGGAACCGAGCAACCTGTGGCGCGTACCTCGTCCGCCACGCTTCCGTCGAGCCTGCTCGCACGCCCACTGGAGTCCGTCGTACCACGCCAACTCGAAATCGTAGAGAAGAAGCGTGAGGTCGGGCGAAACTGGTGGATGGAGCAGTTCGGGAATGCGCCGCTTGCCAAGCCAACCAACAACGACCGCAGGAGAGATGATCGTATCGTCGCCAGCGGCCGTGCAGGGGATTGTCTCTGGCGTCTTGTGGCACGCAGGGAATCGGGTCCGGGCGTCGTTCGATGTCCAGTACGCACTCGTTTCCAGCGCCGCCTGTGCATCGTGGCAGATGAGTGTCAAATCCGATCCTCCACTGAGGCACTCCGCCAACGCTCCCGCCTTGGGGTTGTCCTCCTGAAGGCGGTCCGAGAGCATTGTGAGCGTCTCAGTAACCTGTCCGGCGAGACGCCGCTCTTCCGTGGACATGAACCGGCTGGCAGATACCACGGTTGTCAGAGCGGCTAGACCACCCGTCACGCGGGCCTTGAGCGCTTCGCAGTGTCCGATCGGAACGACAGACTGCGTGAGCATGCACATCAACTCCCAGGCCCGCGCAACGAAACCCGTCAGCTCATCGATCGGGTCTTCTCGTTCGCCGCGCAGCAGTCCGAGTTTTCGCAATACGTCATACGCCCCAATGGCTTCCTCGCATGGAATGTCTCGTGTAATTGTCGAAGCAAGCCCACGACTGACCAACCGGCGCTCATAAGTTCGGACGCAATGTCCGTTGGCTTCCTCATTCGGGGATGGCCACAGCAAATCTCGAAGATCCTGATGCTCCCACTCGAAGAACTCAAAACCCCGGTCACTCAGGAGCTCAAGGTCTCGATGATCCCGCTCTCGTGTGATCGCCAGAACCGGTACGTCCACCTTACAGACCCGCTGGAGGCTGACACTCTGTCGCGCGATCGCGCCATTGCCATCAACAATCAACTGCGCAGTTTTCTCGCCACCTTCTCCCTCTTCAAGGAAATCGCAGGCCCGATCCAGTCCTGGAACGAATAGCAAGACGGCTTCCGTGCCACGCCACCGCTGTGACCAGATGTCCACGTCACCGTCATGGGTTACAGAGCCCATTGGGATAACATCGGAAAGGCGTTCGCCGTACAAGCGCAGTCCACGCATTATCTCCCGTGCCCGGGTCAGGTTCGCCACGCTCAGGATCTGTCGCTTAATACCACCAAACTGAATCGGTCGCTCCGAGTGAAAGAGCCGGTCAACCGAACCAATCGGGGCGGGGTTTCGGGCCATGTCGTATACTATGTCACCCCGCGTCGCGCGATCCGCATCCGTAGGGCGGAGTCGCGCGAGCTTGTCGACCGGCCAGAGTCGCGAGGATGGCGTCATGACGCCCCGCATGCGCCGGTACCGTGTCAGTCGAAACATGGGGCGGTCGTTGACCATTTCAAGTCCATCGAAGATCCAGACAGCCTTACCGTCAACGAGCACTTTCTGGCCCTTCTGGAATTCAAGCGAAGCATTCTCTCGCAGGGCAGCTTCTTGGATCATGCCGAGTGTGGCTATGAAGGTGAGCAACACCGGTAGCAGTCCTTGCTCTGGTAGGACAACACCGACCTGCGGTGAACCGCAGGTGGCGCCGAGCTGCCCGAGTCCGAGAGCAGCGTTGGCGATGACGAACTCGGAAAGCGGATGCCGGGTCCCGTGCGCGCTGAGGATCAGCCAGTTCAGGAACGGCCAACGCTCGATCGTTTCATCCAGGATACGAAACCACGGATCCGGCTGCGGTTGGATCATTGTCATGGCCGTATCGAGGATGTAACGGTCGTCGAGAAACCCGACCAGCCCGAGGTCGTCAGGGATCACATCCACGGGACAGACGAGGTAGCTCAATGCCCCGCGTGACCACAGATGGGCATCGGATGTTCCTGGTTGGCCGAGAATCTGGATCATGAGCTCGACATTACGACGCATCCGGCCCAGGTAGCCGGTTTCCGCGACGTTCCGAATCCGATCACAGAATGCACGTGCGCCAGACACAAGCGCCTCGTCGGCACAACGCGGTTGCTCGACGAATCGTTCGAGCTGGCTCTCTGCCAGCTTCGTCTCCTCGTCGGTCAGATGTGGGGCGCCGTAGTGCGTTGTCGGTACGCCGGTCAGCCCGGCGATCTCGTGAAGCGCGAGGCTAAGCACGTACGCATCGTCCTGAAGACCTACGACCGGCATCGTGTCGCGAAAGAAGTCGTCTTCCTGGAGGAGGTAGCGAAGTGCGGCCCGGGCGGCGGCCTGGACTTCCGGCATCCTGGTCACGCGCAAGTGGTTGCTGAGGGCGATCGCATCCCTGGTCAGGGCGTGTTCAAACCCGGCGTGAGCGTGATGAGCAAGCAGAAACGCGGAGACACGCCTGAGAAGCTCGTCGTCGGGGACCGGCGAGGCGGTCTTGAGGTGCTCCACGATCTCGAGAATCGCAGATCGGTCTGAATAGGAGAGCTGTTGCACGAGGAGCCGCCTTCGGGGTCAGTCGATCACCATCCGCCACTCCTGGACCTGCTGTTCCATCCAAGCTCGTTCTCCGCTCCCAGATTGCCCGGGGAACACTGTGAGTTTACCTAGACCGCCACCCGCTGTACAGGAAGCGCTGACGAATGCCCGGCCTGTGGCCCCGAATCCCGTACGAGGCCGCCCGAATCCGGTCTCGGCTTCGGGAGACCGGCACTACCATCAGGGGACCTTGCGCTCTGCCAGCTCGCCAATTGTCTCCGTCTCCGGTGGCGCGTGCCCGGTCCCGGACGGAGCAGGCACGGCCTCCCCGTGAAGAGCCTAACGCCGCGCCGGTGCTTGGCCTGCTGCGTCGACGCCGATGGGTCTATCCTTGTGCAGCCAGGAACACGTTCCTGAAGTGCCAAGCGAGGCACACAGGATCGGGGCCGAACCGCGCCGGCTCGACAATCCCGCGCAGGTCCACGGGCGCTGGTCCAAAATGTCCAGGGCCTGCCGGGGCGTCCGCGTGGAAGTGGTCTTGAGGAACTCCTGGCGGGAGCGTGTCGACGCTCGGGTGTGTGACGAGCTGGTCCGGCGTCAAGAACGCGCGGCAGCATCATACTTGGTCGCGCTCGGAGATGCGCTGCGCCGATTCGACCAGAAGCTGGACAGCCAAACCTGCAAGATCCGGTCGCGCTTCCGGAGCCGCGGCTGTTTCGAGCATTGCTCCAGGATCGCGAGCTGCTGTCGCAACGCGAGGCTCATCGTGCTGCAGCAGAGGAAAACCGATGGATTCGGGCAGGGGGCCCGTGGGGGTCCCGCCGGCGTACCTAAGTGCCTCGGGAGAGCCGGCCGGCTTGCGGATGTTGTAGAACCGCGGCAGGTTGAGCGAATCGACCGGCGTCATGTACCCCCGCGGCTTGATGACGAAGAGGATGTCGTCGTCGATCGACAATTCGTACCGGCCGTCCTTCCTCGTGGGCACGACGTCACGACCGTTAGACACGCGGACGCCCGGCAGCGGCGGCTCACCCGGGCCGTGCTGACCGTCACGGTCCTGATCGAGAAACACGATGCCCTGGGCCACCTTTTGAGCGGTGGCGACGGCCGGAACGGCGGCCAACACGCAGACGACCGCGATGGCCCGCAGTGTCTGCGGATGACGTGGTGCGTCTAAGCGGTTACACGAGCAGCGTAAGTGCGGTCGACTTCAGTCCGGACGGTCGGCGCCTGCTCTCGGTAGGCGGGAACGGGAACGTGATCATTCAGGATCTTCACGAAGACAGACGGTCCTCGAAATGGAAACTTGAAGAGGACAGGGGTGCTCACGACGCTATCTGGTGCCGGGACGAAGATTCTACAATTGTCGCCATCGTGGAGGACATACCTGAACGGCGAGGTGGCCCTCTGACCCTATGGCGTGTGGGGGCACTGGAGAAGCCGTTTCGCATATGGCGGTTTCCGGAAGACGATCGCCAGGGCCACGACTTCCGCTCCGTTGCCGTAAGTTGTGACGGAGCCCGATTGGCGGCGGGCGCAGTTGATGGATCGGTGCTTGTATGGGATGTGACGAACCTCTCGGACGTTAGATTGCTGCACGAGTTCTTCAATATCCACACTGAGTGCATTAACAGCCTTGTTTTCCTCGACGACGAAGGTAAGTGGCTGGTGTCCGCGAGCGGAAATCCCTACGAGAGTCAGGAACATCTGATAGGAATCTGGGATTGCGGTGCCGGAACGCAGCACGCCATCTATGACGAGCACTCCGACACGGTGTGGGCCCTGGCATGGAGTCCAGACCGTTCGGAGCTGGCGTCCGCCTCGAACGATGGCACAGTACGCCTATGGTTGGTTGAGTGGGTGGCCGGGGGGCCGCGCTTGAAGCAGCCGCCGGAACGTGTACTTGAAGGACATACCGGTCCTGTGAAGGCCGTAGCATTTCACCCCATCCTGTCAGAAAAGCGGCTCGCCACCGGCTCCGATGACCGGACGATCAGACTGTGGGATTTGGAGACGTGCCTTGAAGTCGCCACACTCCGAGGGCATATAGGGGCCGTGAATGATCTCGCGTTCGAACCGAGGAGTGGCAGGCGCCTCGCATCTGCATCCCGTGGCTGGGGGGGGTACTGACAACGTCGTATACATCTGGGACACGGTGCCGCCCGCCGACCGGCACAAGGAAAGCCGAGATCCGCACGGCGAGAAGCAGTAGCTAATCGCAGCCGATTGGCGGGAGTACGTTGGGCAACCTTTTGATCCTCAGCTGAGCAGGTCGCTGGCCAACGAGGAGGAGTTTCGGGCCCGACAATGTAACGACCACCTGCGCAGTCCGGCTATGGGCCGTATCCGCACGTCATGTTGGTCTACTTGACGCTTGTCGTGCTCGCTTGGTGTAGAGCGTATACCCACCACGCCGCAATGGCGACGCAGGCACCGGCAACGGCCACTGCGAGGAACACCATCCCCGCGGTGATGACGGCCGTCCAAGCATGCCATGCGAGCACGGGCCACTTGGGAAGGACGAACGCCAGTATGGCCAACAGCGCGGCTGCGAGCACCGAGTGAAGCTCATCGCGCCGGCTCCATCGCCGTCCTGCCAAGTCGGCGGAGAGTGAAGCTTGCCAAAGGTGCCGCGCTCCGCCCACCAGCCACAGCACGACGACGTGCCCGGTCCACAAGCCGCAAAGCACCCGCCAAGCCGGGCCCAGGTCGATGACATGGGTGCCGCCCAACATCGCGGCGAGGAGAACCCCGGCCTGGAGGGGAAACACGCGTTGCTTCGGCAGGCCACGCCTCCACATGCCCGAGCCCAACATCCAGACACCTGTTAGCGCTGCGCCCACGTACAGGCCCAAACATCGCTGACAGACGGGCAGGGCAAGACCATCAACCATGAGACACCGCCCCTGGCCGCAAACGTTGGCGTAAACTGAAGTAATGAAATCCATGTTGGCCCTCGCGTGCTGCAGCCCTAATGGGCTGGTTGTGTCGACGGCAAAGCGGGTTGTGTCGTAGCGGGGTCGATCCGAGGAACGGTTACCCGCGAACTCTCCTTCCCCTCGGGCGTGAAGAACACGATGGCCGACACCCGCGGGTACGGTTCGCTTTTCTTCTGCATATACTTCATCGCCACGTGCTTGGAGTTCGGGGCAAACGTCGGCTGAGCCAGGAGTCGCCCATCGTCTCCTTGCCAGTGCTCCCGGACCGAACCGTCTCGACGCATGAAAAACACGTCCTCACCGTACGCAAGTACCATGTGCGTTCCGTCCGGTGCGATCGCCAGTTCCCCCGTGTGGTCTTCCCCGTGCTTGTGTTGTGGGAGAGGCAGCGTTTGGGTAGCGACCACGGTGCCGTCGGTCCTCACAAAGTAAAGCACGTCCTTTTCCCCCTCGTCCTCTTCCTTGGTCCGCGCCAGAACCGCCAGCTTGTTCTTATCCACCCACGCCATGCCACTGCGTGACAGCTCACCTGCCAGCCGTCTGTATGTGACGGTTTGCCCGTCCGTTCGAATGAAACCGACGGCTGATTCCAGCAGAATAGCCATCGTTTCACCGTCCGGCGATAACAACCCATTCGCCGCCATGGCGTAGATGCGTTCGTCCCCGGATGATGGATCCACCGCCATCACGATGTCGTCAATACAAAGATACACCCACTTGCCATCAGGGCCATATTGCGGGTGAGTCGTCAGGTAAGTCATGCGCAACTCCTCATCCGGCTTGCGGCCCAGCGGCCATTCGAACGAGGTGGTCGAGACAATCCCGTGCGTCGCAGCATTCCGCACGACAAGCGTCGCCGGCACGAAGCAATCCACCGTTTGGCGCATGGCCAACTCAACGCTTGCCTCGAACGGCGGCATCATGAGGACTTCAACACTCCGGGCGGGTTGACTTGCCGGCACGGCAGGGGCGCTACTTGTCGGCGGTGCAGGTTCCTCATCCCAGACGAACGAATCCGATTTGTCGAGACCGTCCGTCCGCTCTTTGAAGTGTTGCTTGAGACGCTCGGCATCTTTGCGCGTCAGGAGTGGAATCCGCGCGTAGCACAGGTACTTACCATCGGGGCTGTAGCCCGGCGCCGTCAGCATGAAGTCGGTGGTCTCCTCGAGGACGCGCAGCTTCTTGCCTTCCGACAGCACCATCAGGCGGTAGACACGCGTTCCGGCCAGTTCAAGAGCTTCGTCGTCGTAGGGCTCCATCGTGACAAAGGCCAGGTCCTTGCCGTCGGGCGAGAATGCCATCGGGCTCTCCGTGCAGGCCAGCAGGTGCCAGAGTAACGCCCCGGTTGCCACCGCGATCGCCAGCAACGCCTTCCAGTCTGACGCTTGTTTGGTCATCACTTGTCGTACCATGATGGTTTTCTCCAGTAGTGAGCAGGACACCTGTCACGTGGGTGCAGAACCGCTCGCAGAAGACTTCTCACGGCAATGCTCGTCCCGCGGTACAGCAACGCCCGGTGAACGCGTCGCTTCCGCTGATCCCTGTCGAATAACGTCAGCCGCAGTGCTCGCTGGATCTGTCGCCGACTCGGAGCTAGCAGGATCCGCCAGTACATGCTCTCCAACTGACGCAGGTTCAGGGTATCCGTCGTACAAACCGGGGTATGGAAATTGTAGCTGCTCAGGTCCTTGTTGGCGACGTACCCGCCCCGAACAGCCTCGGTTGCCGTCGCCGTTCCCGGATTCGGCGTCAGGGGCAGCACAAACGAATAGTCCATGTTCATGTCGTACTGGCAGGCCCGCAGCCGCTGGAGGTCGTCCAAGGTGTCTCCAGGCAGGCCGAAGATAACCGTCCCGATGGTGTACACCCGTGGATAGCGCTCACGGAAGATTGCAAAAGCTTCGCGACACACGTCTGGATCGTTGTTGTGCTTGTTGAGTGCGGACAGTTCCGCAGGATCGTCTCGCTCCACGCCGATCATCACCTGCCGCAGGCCCGCCCGGACGAGCTTGGCGAGGATTCCCTGAGATTCGTCGCGAACCACACAGTCCGCCCTGAGCCAGGCGGTGTGAAGCGTCTTGGGCTGACCACCGGGTGACATCAAATCGGACGCCAGCATCCGCTCGGCCCACGCATCAGACCATGGCGGGGAGGCGTTGAAGGTGGGATCGACCCACCCGAAGGTCCGTCGTCCGAACCATCGGTACAGCCAGCGAACCTCGTCAAAGCTGCGCTCGGCGCTCTTGGTGCGCAGGCGGGGACGGAAGCTGCTGTTGCCGTTCACGGTTTCGCCCATGTGCTTCCACAGGACGCAGAATGAACAAGAGTCTACGCATCCGCGCGAATGCTCGATGCTGGCCAGATTCGGATGATTCCGGGATCCTTGGCCATAGTGATGCGGGTCGATCAACTCATAGGCTGGAAACGGCAACGTATCCAGGTCACGGATCAGCGGCCGGTGTGGTGTCACAACGGGCTCCCCGTCGGTTCCTTGAAACGCCAGGCCGGGGATCGTACGCCACCGCCGGCGGTTGTAGAGGTGGCGAAGCAGTTCCACAAGGGTTGCCTCGCCCTCGCTCCGCACGATGACATCGACGCATTTAGCATTCAGCGTCCGGTCGATCGCGTGGGCAAAGTAGACCCCGCCAGCCACCACAATGCATTCCGGATGGAGTTGCTTGACAATCCTGGCCGCCCGAAGCGCCTCGTGTGCTGAAACGGTCTCCTCGCCGATCCCGAGGACATCGATTCGCTGAGCGGCCAGTTTCTGCGTCAACGTTCGCCAGCCCAGCTTCCGGCCCGGCGCATCCCACACCTGCACGTCCAGCTCGGGCAATTCCCTGCGGACCGCAGCGGCAAGGCACAGTAGGCCCAATGGTGGCCAAAACGCAGACGTCTCGCTGTTGAATGGCCAAACGTACCGAGGTGGGCGAAGCAGGATAATGCGCATTGGTCTTCGATACCGAGCCCTCGTCAACTCCAAGGGCGTGTCAGAGCCAGGTTACCCATCCCTTCAAAGCCGCGCCCTGACGGTCGAGTCAAAACCGGGCGCAGACGTAGCTGCTCGCATGCTCCGATTTCGCCTCCTACTGGCAGGTGCCGCCGAGAATGAGCAGGAGAAACGTGCAAGCCAGGGCAGTAAATGTCACGACCACGGCCACCACCTCACTCACTTTCTTGTGGGTTCCTCCGTACGCCGAATTTGTCATGCCCAGCGTTGCGACTTCGATCCCGGCGAAGTCTTCGTCCTCGGGCGATTTTCCGATCTCCTCCAGGGTAAATGGTCGACCGCATTCTGGACAGCGCCGTTTGGGCAGGCCTCGCAGATTATAGCCGCAGGCGGGGCAGTGGCCGGCCATTTGCCTACGGGTTTCCGCCCAGAAGAGCAGCGCGATGCCCGGACCGAAAGCCCACAGCATGACGTAGATGCCCGCCATCATCCCGCACGCCGTGAAGAAACCAACCATACATCCGGGGCGCCTGCTGACAACTACGTGTGAGGGCACCGTGGCGAGCAACTGCAGCAAACTGCCCTTCAGCAGCCACATCACCATTCGCCGGATCGCCTGGAACCGGTTGAGGCACCGACATTGTACGTAGAAGACCACCGTCCAGATGACCCACAGCGGAACGAGACCGCTCCAGAAGACCCAGACGACGAAGTCGGGAACATCGCTGCCCAGGAGCAGTTCCCAGAGCGCACAGGTCAAGCCGCCTATCAGCGCGGCCATCATCAGGCCGGCAACGATAGCCGGTGCGACCAAGTGGCGAGCCCGCACAGGTGTGAGGTACTCTGGTCGCCCGGGCACACAAATAAAGATGATCTGAGAAAACACGAGGAACACGCCCAGACCACCCCACCAATACATGCTCTCCGCATCTGGTCTGCTCGCGACCACCAACGTGCCGAACAGCAGCAGAATCAGCGGCACATACAATCCCAGCAACAACCACCGGTGTCTGCGCACAGCGTTCGGTCTCCCGTTTGTTGAGCATATTCTCGGGTCCGCATCCGGCCCCGTAAAGCTAACCCGGGCGGCGCTCGATGTTCGGCGCTGCGCGATCCACTCGTCAGTCGTACAGCACACCTTCGTTCTTCACCTCATACGCCCGCTCCCAGGCCATGACGCCATCACGAGCGTTGGTCAGGCGGAACTGGAAGCGGTAGTAGCGATATCCGCGTCGGTGCTCGTAAGCCGTCCGTTCATCCTGCTGATACACGAATCCCGTCAGGAAGTAGTCCACGTCGGCCAGGCGACTGCTCACCTCAGCCTCCTGCTGCTTGTCCTCGGTGGTCTCATGAATCTCTTGGACGACGTTGAAGGGCACACCGGTCCCGCCCCGCCCCACGTAGCTGTCCCGGGGGATGACGCGCCTGCGGCGCTGGATCCGGGTCGATTCCTTTCGGATGACCAGGACGGGCTCACCGGATTGATCGACACGATCATCGATGATGTAGCCTCGGACCTCCTCGTCGCGGAAGGCGATCTTGCCATGGCCCAAGTTCATGAGCTTCTCGCGGATCACATGGGCGTAGATGAACAAATCGAGCTCCTGGCCGGGCCTGTCCGCCATGGGCTTGATCTCGATGAGAACCGGGCGCTCGGCGCGCTGGACCAACTCTGAGGCGGAGAGTTCGCGAGCGAGTGCGTCGCACGCTTCCGTGAACTCCTTGACGCTCGGCTGATTCAGCACTCGGTCCGGCGGCTCGGCCGTGGTGCTCACTCGATTGGTAGGTTCGGGGTGAATCGGCCTTACTTTCGTGGCGCAGCCTGACGTCAACAAGCCGG
>JAUWNF010000626.1 GCA_030612785.1 Phycisphaerales bacterium | reverse complement strand
AGAACATGGCCGGTCCTACGCTACCGCTGCGCCTCGCGCCGGGCATGCCCATCTTCGCCGCTCGCAACCCGCTCTTCGACGGCAGCAAGCTCGATGCGGTCGATCCTGATCGGTCGAATTCCCGCTCCCACGACGGCGGCCGGGGACAGAACGTCCTCTGCGCCGACGGGCGCGTGGTGTGGACCACGTCCCCCATGTTCGGCACCCACGGTGACAACATCTGGCAGGTCGAGGGGGTGACCGAGTATACGGGGACGGAGTACCAACGGCACCCCGCGGACGCTTTCGTCATTCCATAGCGGCACGTTACAGATAGCCGAGGGATCGAAGCTGCTCGATTTGTTCGGGGGAGAGCAAGTCGTCCTCGTCGCTCTGTGACGGGGCTTCTCCGCTTGGAGGCCCGCACTGGGCCTTGAACGCTTCCAGCACCTCACGAAGCTCCGCCTGCTTTTCGAGTTGCGGAAGTGCTCCCGCACTCCGCAGCAGGTTTCGTTTCTCCTGGGGGT
Source organism: Phycisphaerales bacterium (assembly GCA_030612785.1). Taxonomy (GTDB): domain Bacteria; phylum Planctomycetota; class Phycisphaerae; order UBA1845; family UBA1845; genus JAAEQG01. Next base: position 1,927 of record JAUWNF010000626.1, on the reverse strand, counting down.
CTTCAGCAAGGTTGTACAGTTCCTGATGGACGATCGGCCCCCAGATATCCAGCCTCTTATCCTTGTCCTTCCGGTACATGTTCACGAGGTGGTGCATATTCCGGGCCACCTCGGGGCGGGAATTCGGTTCCAGCCATTTCTGCGCAGCGATGTATTTCCAGTCGTCCTCGATGACGGTCCGCAGTAAGCTGCGATGCTGGATGAGAAGCTCGGCAATGAACGGTCTGTCAGGAGGGACAAAGACCAGTTCGCTACCACGAAGTTCGTCGCCACCTTGCCGCCGAAACAGCGAGGTTCCGTCAAAATCCCGCGAGCCATGAGGGATTTCCATCAAGTCAAGCAATGTTGGCATGAGGTCCACCGTGGAAACGATGGCGGAGTGGCGCTGCGGCTTCAGAACGCCGGGGGCCCAAATGATCAGGGGGACGTTGAGCGACTCGTTGTAGAGCGTCCACGCATGCTCGACGAAGGCGTGCTCCAAGAACTCTTCCCCATGATCTGCGGTGATGACTACCAGGGTCTCGTCCAACACCCCTAACTCTTCGAGTCCCTCAAAGAGCATCTTGATCGAATGGTCACTGTGCGCGACCTCGGCATCGTACCGCAGGACCAGGTCGTCGAACGCCGCGTCTCCAGGCCCAAAGCCATCCTCGATAAGATCGGAGCAGCGCTGGCGAACGTCGCCGTACAGTTCCAGCGGGGCGGGGAGAACGCTATTCGCGTAGCGCAGGTAAAACTCCTCAGGGGGATCGTACGGCGCGTGCGGATCGAGGTAGTGCAGGTACATCATGAACTTCCGCCCGCGGCAACCTTTTGCGAACGCCAGCGCCCGGGCGGAAAGCCTCGGGCCTCCGCGACTGGTTCGGCTACTCCTGTTCGGGAACGCGAATCGCTCAAACCCTTTGGTGAAACGCCGGTCCTTCAACATCGGCGTATCGCTGAAGAAGCCGGTCCGATACTGCGCTTTTTGGTAGAGTTCGCCAAGGTTGACGGTGTCGAGCGGCGGGTGGGCCATCCATCCCGTACCACCGCTGTGGGAAGGCAGCAACCCCGATAGCAGAGCGGCGACCGTCTCGCGCGTGTACGAAGAGTTGGACATGGCCTCCTCGAACACCACCCCCTCCGCGGCCAGCGAATCGATGAAGGGAGAGGTATTGCGGGCGTATCCGTAGCAGCCCAGACGATCGGCCCGCAGGGCATCGATTACGATAACGATCAGATTGTAGTCCCGAAGACCCTTTTGGGCCTCTGCCGGCCGGCGCGAACAGGAAACAGACGCAAGAACGGTCATCGAAACAACGATGGCCGGCAGCAGGCGGCACTTCAAACAATGGTTTTCACGCAACCAGACTATGCCGATACCCCTCATATCAATCCCGCCCGCGCCTCCGTCGCGTCGGAACCACGAAACTGGGTCAGCGAAAACAGCATTGGCCGCGAGCACACGGCACGCAAGCGCGGTGGTCGGTGCCTTACCATCCTGCCTGGTGAGACGTGATCCGGCGCTTACTTTTCTTTGCCCCACAGCTTGGCTAACTCGATCAACATCTTTACGGCCGACTCCATTTCTTCCAGGCAGGCGAACTCCAACTCCGAGTGGAAGTTGTGCATGCCGGTGGAGAGGTTCGGCGTGGGCAGGCCCATTTCGCTGAGGCGCGCGCCGTCGGTCCCGCCGCGGATGATCTGGTAGTTCGGCTCCATGCCGGCCTTCTTGAAGGCTTCTGCCGCCAGCCTGACCGCCTGCGGCTCCTTGTTCAAAACCTCGACCATGTTGCGGTACTGCTTCTTGACCTTGATGTTGATCTTGGCCTTGGGATGCTCCGCAGTCAGCGTGGCAGCTACGTTCCGCAGGATATTGGCCTGCTCTTTCAGATCCGGGGTGTGGAAGCTGCGGAGCAGAATCTTGATGGAGACCTCCGGCACGCCG
>JAUWNF010000691.1 GCA_030612785.1 Phycisphaerales bacterium | reverse complement strand
GACGGAGAGAACCAGTCTGTACTCGACACTCGTCGCGCACCTGGCGCTGACGTTACCCTTCGTTCTCGGCGTTTGGGTGATCCCGCGACAGGCCCTCACCGGCAAGACCCGTCTCCGCATTCTGGCAATCACCACACCGTTTGTCCTGCTCGCCTCAGCCGACCGGATTCTGGCGTATTTCATTCCCCCCCTATACAGCCAGAGCGAATTGTACATCCCCGACGACGAACTCGGTTGGCGTCATCGACCAAGTGCCAAACCGGACCAGGACCGAACGGTCGAGATCAACGCCAAAGGCCTGCGAGGCCCCGACCTGCCGTATGCGAAGGCGGACGATGAATACCGCGTCGTGTTCCTGGACGACTCCCTCGCTTTCGCGCTAGGCCTGGACTATGAAGAGAGCTTCGTCGCGCGTATCGAAAGGGCCGGCAACGCCGAGAGAAACAAAGGGTTAGAAGGTGTCCGCGCCCCGCCTCAACAGGCTCCCAGCGTCGCCCGGGCCTTGAAGCGCGTCGCAGCCGTGAACATGGCTGTCTCCGGCTACTCGCCTTGGCAGGAGCACCTCTTCCTGAAGCGAGAAGGGCTCAAGTATGAACCCGACCTCGTGGTGCAGTGTTTCTGCCTGGACGACGTGACGGTAAAGTTCGACGTGTTCGCGCTAAGCCCGCACTTCGAGTCCCTGGTCGCTTCTTCTCCGCTGGAATGGAGTGGCCTCTATCGCTGTGCGCGCCGCGTAATCATGGGGCGACGACTCGGCACGGGCAACCACGCGGACGCCGCGCGGTGGGCGGATCAGGGTGCGCCCGAACTGATTGAAGCACACGAGGCCGAATACGTTCGCCGGGCCTGGGACGGGACACTCGCCGGCATGCGTAAGCTGATCGAGCTATGCCGTCAACGCCAAACCCCGTTGGTCGTTGTGTGTTTCCCTTTCGAGTTCCAGTTGAAGATGAACGAAGGTGACGATTACCCACAGCGCGCTTTGGAGCGGTTCTGCAAGGAACGGCGGGTACCGTTCCTGGACCTGCTCCCGGCGATGCGGAGGGATTTGGCTACGGCAGGCCAGCGCAAGCCGCTGTTTACCGACGGTTGCCATCTCTCCGCGGCAGGACACGCCCTCGCGGCGCAGCGGATCCTCGAATTCCTCCATCGCGAGGGACTCTTTCCCTCGTAGAGTCCGGCGACCCGCTGAAGAACTCAAACCGCCAAAGCCGCATCGCGGAATGCCATCTCGCTGGCGTCGATCCAATGTCCATCGGGAGCGCGTTCCAGGGCCTCGAGCGCCTTGGCGAATTCCTCCCGAAACCGTTCTTCCATCTGATGCATCAGCACGGCGCGATCCATGGGCAAGCCTCCTGCTTGGGTGGCAGACAACCGTATCCATATCCATGCCCACAACCTGCCACAAATTGCGCGCCAGCGCAATCAAGTGTGGCGCGAGTATTTCCACCGCGCCCCCGGATATGGCCACACCCCGCGTCGAGGGGTGCATGACAGAATCGGCGGGGCTTATCAGAGCCCCAAGCGTTGAATGCGTGATGGTCTCCGCTAAGTGTGGCACCGGCTTCCAGCCGGTGAAAACACGGGCTGGAAGCCCGTGCCACACATTCGATGCCACCGGGACCAGGCGCCGCCGAAAGTGTCATGCACCCCGCGTTGAGAACCCCGGCGATTGGCCCTGGTCGAGCTTCCACCACCACATTAGGATGGGTTGGTTCGATCCCCAATGGCCGGACGGCAGTCATGTCGACTTGCCTAACGTGGACGACTGATGGTTAAGGCAGGTCGCCGACCTGCCCTACGTGCTACGTGCACGACTGATGGTCAAGGCAGGTCATTGACCTGCCCTGCT
>JAUWNF010000010.1 GCA_030612785.1 Phycisphaerales bacterium | reverse complement strand
CTCCGGTGACGAAGGTGTTATCGCCCTGGGCAACGAGTCCTTCGTTGTTGGCAAAGGTGGCCAGGGCAACCTGGCCGAGCACCCGCGTCTGCGAGTTGCTGTAGGACCCGACGATGATTCCATCCTGATCGATGGCGTAGTCGATGAGTTCGCCCGCGGCGTTACCGTTTTGCAAGGCCATCACCAAATTGGAGCCCTGCGCGGGTGTGGACAGACCGGTCAGTGTGGAGAAGTCCAGGGTTACGTTCGTGGGCGAGACGGCGCCGGTATCGGCCCGATGAATCTGGAGGTCCGTCCCCGTGGCGGAGACGAATTGTCCGTTTTGATCGAAGGTGATCGTTCCGCTGCCCAGGATCGGGCTGTCGTCCGTGTCATCCACCGATTCGGCGTAGAAGCGCCACACGTTGCCCGCGGTGCTGCTACTTTCCAAAGCAACGCGCAGGCGCATCTCCACCGGATTACCCAGCGAATCGAAAACCAGGAAACTGGTGGTGGTGCCTTCGCCGACCGCGGACGTCGCGGTGAACGTAAACGGCAGCATGCCCGAGGTGCTGTTGCGGATGGCCGATGCGTCCAGGCTAAGGGCGTTGGCTTCGCCGAGATTGGAGGTAATCACCAGCGTTCCGTCGGCAACGGTGACACCTGGTGTCCCTCCGGTCGTCGGATCGGTGTTAATGCCCGCGTGGGTCTCGAGGAGTGCCGCCAGGTCGCCGAGCGTGGTGGCATCGGTGCCCACTACGAACTGGACGACGGGGAGGTCCACCCCGCCCTTTGCCCAGCCGTCGATGACCACCTCGTCGCCCGTGGCGAACAAGGGAACGCCCGAACCATCCACCAAATCCGTGAGCGTCGTCGAGGTGGTGGCCGCGGTTCCGCCTGCGGTCACTAGCGCACCGGAGGTAAGCACGGCAGCTACCGACGCTTCGACGCTGGCGGCGTCCAGGTTGCCGTCCATGGTCACCTCGGTGGTAGCAACCGCCTCGCGCTGGGTGCCCAGCGGAATCGCCAGGTTGGACAGCGTACCCTCGACGATGGTGCCGTCGCTGTCGGCGGCGTATCCTTGCACGAACGAACCGTCGGCCGAGACCAGCGTGTTGTTCTGGTCCAGGTTGAACGACCCGTCGCGGGTGTACACCTGGTCGACCGAGGGCGTCTGGAGGATGAAGAAACCGTTCCCGTCAACGGCCAGATCCGACTTGATACCGGTGGGATTTAGCGAGCCCTGGGCGAAACTGCGCTGCAGGCCGGCCAGTCCCGACCCGTAGCCGATCTGCCGGGGGTTGGTCCCGCCGAAGTTCTCCGCGGGGGCCGAGCCGCCATCCAGCGTGCGGTAGAACAGCGTCTCGAACAGGCTGCGCTGCGACTTGAACGCGGTGGTGTTGACGTTGGCGATGTTGTCGCCGATCGTGTCGATCATGTATTGGTTGCTGTACAGGCCGGTCGCCCCGACCAGCATCGCGGAAGTAAGTCCCATGCTTATGCTCCGTTCACCGTAGTCGCCGACACGTCGGTCAGGCGCAGCTTCAACCCGTTGTCTAATTCGAGCACTACCTGGCCATCGGTATCGTTTGCCACCCCGGTCACCAGTCCCTCGACCAGCGCAGGATTCTGCGGATCGCTGCGGTCCAATCCGCTGACCATGCGCCCCATTAACGCTTCGGCGAACTGCCGGGCGGTGGTCACGTGTTCGACGTTGCTCAGATTGATCTCTTCGCCGGTATCGAGCAGGAGCAAGATGGCGCCGTCGTGATTGATGCGCAGCCCCACGACAATACCGCCGGTTGACACCGCGGAGCCGTCGTCCGCGGTAGTGGTTCCACCGACGTATTGCCCGATCAGAGCCGCCGCCGAACCGAAGCCCTGGTTGTCGGCGAGGGACTCCAGGGTCCGCGTCAACGTGGTGGAGGCTTCGATGTCCCGAATGCTCGAAATCTGATTGACGATTTCTGCGTTGCTGGTCGGTTCGAGGGGATCCTGGTAGGACAGTTGCGCGACCAGCAACTTGAGGAAGTCGTCGCTGTCCAGACCTTCGAAGCCTGGCTGTTTTTCGGTGCGGGGAGTACTCCAGCCGGGCGTAATGGCCGTCGTTTCCATGGCTCACTCCTTGGGGGTGAGTGGTTTCGGGCTCCGCCCGGCTCTGACGTGTGGCCCCTTTCTTCTGTGGGACCGACTTCTGTGGGACCAACTTTCCAGTCGGTCAAACGACAGGCTGGAAAGCCTGTCCTCCACCGTCAGATGTGAATGTCCAACCGCGCATCCAGCACGGTTACCAGGGTTTCATCGTCCTCCTCGTCCTGTTCGGCCCGAGGGTACGAGCCTTGCTGATCGTCCGCATCCGGCTCGTCGCCGCGTTCGTCCGCACGCCATTCGGAGACCGGTGTTTCGTGGGGGTCATCTTGATGGCGCCCGCCGTCCGGGGTTACGAACGTCTGCTGCTCGGGGCGTGGTTCCACCAATTCCACTCGCTCCGCGATCAGGCCGTGGTCGCGCAGCGCGCTGCGCAGAACCTCCAGCCGCTCACCGATAAGTTCGCGTGCGGCGGGGTTTTCCGCCTGCACGCGCACGTCGATACGAAGATCGACCATCTTGACGTCCACGCGCACGTGTCCCAACTCTGGTGGATGGAGACGTATTCGCGCGGTGGACTGCTTGGTTCCGAGGTTCATCCGGAGGTTGCGAACCAACTTGTCGAAGACGGTCCGGGTCACGTCGCTCTGCCCCGGGGATCGCGTGGGCGCGGCCTTGTTACTCACAATGCTGGAGGCAGTTGGACGCGCGGACCTGGCTTCGCTCCGTACGCCAACCGAACCGTCAAGGGCACGGGTGACATTGGGGCCTTCCAGTTTGGCACTGAGCAGTTGCCCGATCTGCCGCGCTACCGTGGGTGGCGGTTTGGCGGCAGGGACCGCGCGCGGTGCCGGGACCTCGCGGGCCGACGCCGCGGGACTCGTCGGGAACGCCTCCCCGCGTGTCTCAACCGATGTCATGTTTTTGACACCACACCCCTGCGCCGGTGTGGCTTCGGCAGGGCTACGTGCGCCGACCTCTTTCGTGCTGACTCCATCTGCCAAGACGGCTCCTCGGTGAGCCCGCGGAGCATTCCCCCGCTCTTCCCCTTGCGGGTGCAGACCTTTGACGTCGTTTTGCTGCGTTCCCGTCACTTTGGCGCCGGCCGTGCCGCAATGCGTTGTCGCGGACTTGCCCATTCGTCCGCTACGTGGATCGGCTGCCGCCTCTTTCTCCACCCCGAGGCGCTGTGCCCGTCCGCCGAGTTCTCTGGTCTCGGGGGCGTCGGACAGCCCGGCGTGGCGTCCGGCCGATCTGCGAGCCTCTTCACGGGCCGCCGTGGTCATGTGTTCGATCCGGCACGTGCGGGCGTCGCCGCGTAGTGCGGAGGAAAACGCCCCCTGCGTCGATGCGCCGGAGCGTACAGCCAACACTCCGTCGGCATATCCCGCCCGCAACGTCGAAAACAGCGCGGCGAAGGCGGCTTCGCCGTCGGGACCGCCACACTCCGTGCGACTCTGCCGGCGGGTCAGTGCGGCGGGTCGGTCTTCCGTAATGTTCGCGGTCTGTGTCATCCCACGGTCCTGTCGGTCGTGCGGGGCGATGCCTCAGGGCTCCACGTTCAATTCGGGCAACAGTTTCAGAATCTCATCCATCTTCTTGCGCTGGTTCGGGGTCCTGGCGGCCTCGATGATCTTCTTGCCCTTACGGGTATCGAGCGCCCGCAGTAGCTCGGTCGCCTCCTCCACGTCCCGGCTCAGCAAGTATTCAACGGCGACCTTGGGCTTCATCTTCCCGAACAGGTCCAACTGCTTCTCGAACCCCACCCGGTAGTTCTGTTCGCCTTTTTTTTCAGCGGCCTCGGCCTCTCGCCGACGGCGCTCCTCGAAGTACTCGCGCTCTCGCTGCACGCGGGCCATTTCACGGAGCACCAACTCCAGGCGCTGTTCCAACTCGGCCTTCTGGCGTTCGAGCTGACGCCGGGTCATCTCGTCTTCCAACTGCTCCTGGGCGAGTGCGGCTTGCGAACTCTCGACTTTTGCGTCTTCGGACACGGCCGGACCCGACTCGTCTTCCGAGGGCGGGTCGTATTCCCCGCGCAGAACATCCGCGATGAGCTGCACACGTTCGGTGCTCAGTGTGCCATTGCTCCACAGGAAACCCCCCAGACCGGCGAGACCCAGCAGGTGCAGTATCGCCAGGACCGAGACGATCTTGAAAAGCCCACCGGCCTTCGACATAACCCGTCTACCCCGTTCTTACCATCTGGCGTCGCAGAAAAACCTGCTGCCCGACTTCGTCCTCTTCGGCCCGTTCGGCCCGCCGTTCGCTCTCCCGCTGCCGGTCCAACTGTCGATCCCGCAGCTTTTCCAGCACCTTCACTTCCTTGGATGCGTGGGCCAGGGCCTTTTGATCCTCTTCCAGCTTTTTCCGCAGGGCGTCGCTCTGCGCTTCGCACCCGCCTATGCTCCGCTGCAAGTAACCCATATAGCTCCGCCGGCGGCGGACGGTCATCACGTCCATCTCTGGGCTCTGTTGATCAACCCGCGAACGATCGACCTCCCAGTGAAACTGCTCATCGAGCTGCCGGACATCTGACTCGACCCGGGCGATCTCGCGCAAGCGCTCCGCCACCTGACGGCGGCATTCGTCCTCGGCCATCCGGCGCAGCCGAAGAACGGTTTCGAGCCGGAATGTAAATCTCTTGGCCATCAGTCACCTCTACGCAACCCGCGCGGGCTGCTTGCCGCCCCGTGCGGCTGCCTGCCGTCCTGATGTCAAAGTCTCGCGCGCGGCGGCAATCTCCTTACCCAACGCCACGATGGCAGCCCGGGTGTCCTCGAACGGAGCCGGCTCCGTGATGCCCTGTTGCAGGAACTCGTCAACGCGTGGTTTCATCTGCACGGCCAGGTCATAGTCCACGTTGTTGCCGGCGACGTAGGCTCCGATGTTGACGAGATCCTCGATGTCCGCCCACACCGCCAAGACCCGACGGACCGCGCGGGCGGCGGCGATATGCTCCTGGTCCACCACGTCCACCATCACGCGGCTGATGCTTTCCAACGGGGACACGGCGGGGTAATGCCCACGATTCGCCAAGGCCCGCGACAACCACACGTGCCCGTCCAGGACACCGCGGGTGGCGTCGGAAATGGGCTCGTTGATGTCGTCCCCTTCCACCAGCACCGCATACAGTCCGGTGATGCTCCCCTTGGCGATGCGACCCGAGCGCTCGAGCAGCCGCGGGAGCAAAGCGAACACGCTTGGAGGGTAACCTTTGGTCGCCGGAGGCTCGCCGGCGGCCAGCCCGATCTGACGCTGGGCCATCGCCATCCGCGTAACGGAATCCATCATTAGCAGCACGCTGGCGCCCTGATCGCGAAAATACTCCGCAACGGCGGTGGCCAAGAAGCAGGCCCGCACCCGCAGAACCGGCGATTCGTCCGAGGTGCTCACCACCAGCACGGTTTTTTGCATACCCTCTTCGCCGAGGTCCTTGCGAATGAAATCGCCCACCTCGCGCCCGCGCTCGCCGACCAGGGCCACCACCGTGACATCGGCGATCGTGTTCCGCGCGATCATCCCCAACAACACACTCTTGCCCACGCCAGTGCCCGCGAAGATGCCCAGGCGCTGACCAGCCCCAACCGTCACCATCGCGTCGATCGCACGGACGCCGGTTCCAAGCGGGCAGTCGATGGGACGACGTTCCAACGAACCCGGCGGGTCGGCGTAGACCGGATAATGGGCCTCGACGCGAAACGGCGGTCGCTCGTCGATGGTTCGCCCCAGACCATCAAGCACCCGTCCCAACATCTGCCTCCCCACCGCGACGCTCTGCAACGCGCCCGAGCTAACCACGGGATCACCTTCCGCTACCCCCAACGGCTGAGATAGCGGCATCAGGACAGTCGAATCGTTGCGGAACCCGACGACCTGCGCGAAAACTCCCCCCGCGCCGCGAATGCGGACCTCGCACATCGCCCCGAGCGGTACCGGGAGACCATCAGCCACCACGGTCAGGCCGATCACCTCCGCCACTCGCCCGGTCACCCGGATCGGCAGCGCCCGTTGCACGAGTTCCATCTGTCGGTCGAACAAACCCATCTTTCACTTTCAACCTTGTGGGACCTCACCCAACAACAAGCGGACGATTTCATTCATCTGCGTATCGATCCCAGCGTCGAGCTCGCTCCCACCGGTGCTGACGACGCATCCGCCGGGAACAACCGAGTCGTCCTCGATCACCCGCACGTGTTCGCAGCCTTCGGCACGCGCCACCAGATCGTCAGCGAACCGGCGCATGGTCTCGACGTCGATCGAGTTAACCCGCACGGTCACATCGGTTTTATTGGAAACCAGGCGAAGGGCTTCCTCCAAGTTCGCGGCGGCGGCGGAGCGGTTCAGTTCCCCGATCCGCCTAGCCGCCCGGCAGGCGAGAGCGACGGCGAACTCCAGGGTGTCGTGCCGGGCTTCGATCATCAGATCGCGCTTACGTGCATTGAGGTCCGTCAGCGCGGCGCCGAACGCATTGCACAACGTCGCCTGTTCGCGGGTGAAGCGCTCCTGGGCTTCAGCCAATCCCTGGGTTTTACCGGCTTCCAAGCCCTCTTGATGACCTTTCTCGTTGCCGACCGCATAGCCCTTTTCTTTGGCGTCCTGGAGGGCGACGTGGGCGTCGTGCTTGGCCTGGGTGGTGATCGCCTGGGCCTGCCTGCGGGCTTCGGCCACGATCTTGTCCGCCTCCGCCAAGTGGTCGGCCAGGTCGATAGTGGTCAATTGCTTGACCAGCTTGAAGTCCTGACCTGCCTTGATCACCGTTGACATCGCCAACTCCACAAATAACTATTGGGGCACCCGACGTACGCGTCTAGTGTATCCCAACGGCGTTTGCACGATGTAACGTCACCCCTTGTGGGTGACGTGATTTCGTTCGACGCCGCCCACCAGGGGCGACGCTACACAATTAACTCCTTCTCACCGCCGCGTCCGGAGATAATGATCTCTCCGGCGTCCTCGAGGCGTCGGACCACGTCCACCACGCGCTGCTGGGCGGATTCGACATCGCTGATGCGGACCGGACCCATGTACTCCATGTCTTCCTTGACCAGTTGGGCGGCGCGTTCGGACATATTGTTGAAGATCTTCTCCTTGAGTTCGTCGCTGGCGGTCTTTAGCGCCAGGGAGAGTTCGTCGTTGTCGATCTCCTTGAGCACCGCCTGGATGCCCTTGTCGTCGACCAACATGATGTCCTCGAAGACGAACATCAGGCGGCGAATCTGTTCCACCAAGTCGGGGTCTTCGCTCTCCAACGCTTCCAGGATGCCCTTTTCCGTGGCCCGATCGGACAGGTTGAGCATTTCCGCCACGGCTTCCACGCCACCGGCCTTTTCCAGGGTTTGGGACATCAAGCCGGAAAGCCGCAGTTCCAAGCCGCGCTCCACCTCCTTGATCACCTCCGGGTTGGTCTGCTCCATGTTGGCCACCCGGCTGACCACTTCGAGCTGCTTGGCCGTGGGCAAGCCGGAGAGGATTTCCGCGGACTTGGAACTCGGCAGGTGCGCGAGGATCAGCGCGATCGTCTGCGGGTGCTCTTCCTGAATGAACGTCAGCAGGTTTTCGCTTTCCGTCTTGTGCAGGAAAGAGAACGGCTGCTGGTAGACCTGGTGCTCGATTTGCTGAAGGATGCGGGTGGCTTCGTCCGGCGACAGCGCCTTGCTGAGCAGCGCCTTGGCGTAGCTGATCCCGCCGGCTTCGGCGTACTGGCGGGCGAGCGCCAGCGTGTAGAACTCCTGGACCACCTTGCCGCGCGCCGCCTGATCCACCAGATCGATGGACGCGATCTCGCGGGTGACCTCTTCGACGACCTCCGCTTCCATAAGCTTGAGCACTTTGGCCGAGCGCTCCGGGCCCAATGCCAGGAGCAGGATGGCCGCTTTGGCCGCCCCGGACAGAGGCTTGCCGGGTCTGTCGTCGTCCAGAGAAGGAATGCTACTCTTTAACTTGCCCATCGTAGCGCCTACTCATCCTGCTCGACCCAGCGGCGCAGCAGATCGGCTACCCCCGCGGGATCGTCGTCAACCAATCGGGCGACCTGCTCGTCGAGCTGTTGGTTCGCCAGGGTTTGCTCGTCTACTTCGTGGCCCACCAGGAAACCTTCGGACGTTTCCGCCTGGCCTACCGGTCCGCCGGGAACGGCGAGGACGCCGTCGGACGCGACGGCGAACTGCTCCGTCTTTTCCTCTTCCGGCATGGGGAACTTGGTACGCGCGGTGCGGGTGGTCTTGCGCACCATTCTCATCATCATCATGAGGCTGAACAGCGCCAGTCCACCCAGGCCGATCTGCGGAAGATAGGACTTCATCGCCTGCGTGGTGGTGAGCGTGGAGGCGATGGTCGCCTCGCCGCCGGGCATGCCGGGCAACACGCCTCCGCCCGGCTCCAGGTCATAGAACATGTCCACCTGGACGGCGGAGTCCGCCTGGGCATGGATGATGCTTTTAACCGCCTCGCGGACCCCGGTGAAGACCTCATCACGCACATCGACGAAGGCGCTGTCCGTATCGCGCGGTTCGTCCTTGTCCGGGTAGCGGGCCTTGAATATGTTGAGCATGTAGCTACGCGGGATGTTGATCGCCGCGGTGGCGCGCTTAAGGGCGTAGGGAGCCATTTCGCTCACCGTGCGCTCGGTGAGCTTGGGTTCGAAGTTCTCGGTGTGGCTTTCCTCGGTCTCACTCTGCGTACCACCGGCGCCGGCGTTGAGCGCCACGCCCGTGTTAGGATTAACGCCGGTCTCGCCGGGGGTGGAAGCCGAACCGCTTTGGGAGGTGCTGGATTCCTCCGACTTGACCTCCGCCTCGGCGTAGGAGAAGTTTTCGGTTCGCGATCTGGAGCCGTCCAGTTCCACCGAAACACTGACCAGAACCCCCCGGATGTAGGCGAGTTGGTCCAGCACCTGAGACTGGAGGTATTGCTCGTTCTTCTTGCGTTCTTCCAGCAGACCTTGGGCCAATACTTCGTCGGGGTCCGCCACCGAGGACGCTTTGAGCGTCTTGGTGTCAAACACGGTCACGTCGTGGGGGCTAAGCCCGGCGACGGCGGTGGCTACCAGCTTGGCACAACCTTCGACCACCACCGGCGTCACCGCACGTCCGCCCCTCATGGTAATCTTGACCGAGGCCGAGGGTTTGACCCGCGGCTGCCCGATGGCGCGCTTGTCCTGCTGCTGGATAAGGACGAACGCATTCTCGACGACCGGCGAGGAAGCGATCACCTTGGCCAGTTCGTACCCCAACGCCACTTTGCGCTGGTGCTCCAGCACCGATGACGGCTTGAAGGTGCTGTCTTCCTTCATCAGCTTGGCGAAGCCGAACTCGAAATCCTCCGGAAGGGCATCGTGGCGGTTCAACACGCGGACGGCGTTGTACTTGTCCTGCTCGCGGACCAGGAGCCGGTTGCCTGCGCGTTCGTAGTTGATTCCCTCGCCGCGCAGTGCTTCCTCCGCGGCGTCCATCTGGTCGAAGGTGAAGTCCTTAGCCATGATCGGGACCAACATCGGCTTGGTGGACCAGCTCACCAGCGATATCAAGGACCCCGCGATGACCACGACGCACAAACCGATGGCCACCTTCTGCGAGGCTTCGAGCAGACGGTACCGCTCGGCAATCTGTTCGATCATTCGCCTTAGAGATTCCATACTCAGCTCTTAGCCAGAATCCGTAATTCGTTTTCTCGGGGCGTTAAACTCGAATCTGGTTGATTTCCTGATACGCATCGAGCAACTTGTTACGAATCTCCATAAGCAGGTCGAATGCGATCTCCGCTTTGTTCACCGCCGCGAACACTTCCGCGACGTTGTCCGTGTCGCCGCGCAAAACCGCTTGCACACCGCAGTCGGCTTCCTGCTGCAACCGATTGACCTCCTCCAGGCTGTCGAGCAGGATCTGCTTGAAATCCTTGCCGCCGGCGGACGGCGCGCCGTCTGCGGACTCCGCTCCCGTCGTGGGTCCGAGGGGCTCCAGTCCACCGGGGCCGGTAATGGGATTCACCATGGTTGACCTCCGTTCAGGCCAGCAGTCTCAACGACGATGCCGCGAGTGTCTTGGTGGTTTCGATGACCGTGACGTTCGCTTCGTAAACCCGTGCCGCTTCGATTGCGTTGACCATCTCAATGCTGTAGTCCACGTTGGGCATTCGCAGGTAGCCGGCGTTGGGGCCGCTTATGATCGCGTCGGGATGCCCGGGGTCGTGAACCAGCCGAAACGGGCTGGGATCCTTGACCACCGCCGATACGTGCACCCCGGGTGCGTCGGGTCCGGCAGCGGGATTGCCCGTGGCCATCAGCGCCACCCGACGGCGGTATGGGATCGGGTTGCCGCCGGCGTCCCGCGTCGTGTGCATCCCCGCGATATTGCCGGCAATGGTGTCCAGGTTGATCCGCTGGGCGACCAGTGCCGAAGTGCTAATGTCAAGTGAACCGAACATATCGAACTTTCATAGCTATCGGCTTTCGGCTATCAGCCGAACGGCGAACGCATCCGAGTTTCCTGACTGACTGCTGATAGCTGAATGCTGACAGCCTTTCCTTTACGCCCTTCCGCGGATGGCCTTGCGCAGCCCATCGACTCGCCCTTTGAGCAGGGCTGAGGTCATCTGGTGCATCAGGGTGTTCTCCGCCAGATCGGCCATTTCTCGTTCGAGTGACAGATTCGTTCCGTCGTGAAACAGGAGGTTGTCTGGTGGTTCCAGCGCCGGGGTCACCTGCAGCGCACCGGTCGCGTCGGTGCGGAACTGGCGTCCCTCGATGACAAACGGTTTGCGCGGATCCTGTTTTCGACGATCAAAGGCCTCGCCCAAGGCCCGCTGGAACGCTTTCGCGTCCAGTTGCCTGGCTTTGTAGTCCGGGGTGGTCAAGTTGGCGATGTTCTCGGCAATCATCTTGTGCCGCGACTCCGCGTAAGAGAGCATGGTCACCAGTCCCGGTGTCGCCCCGCGGTTGAGCAGGTTCTCAAAGTACATCGCCATTCACCTGTAGGACCAGCCACTCCACCATGTGGGACCGGCTTTCCAGCCGGTCACTCCGCTCACTTACGGTCGCCGCTCGTCCTGCGGGACCGGTGGACCGCCGGACGGACCGGTCGACAACTTCCGCACTTGTGGGCATCCGTCGTTCCAGATGTCTCGATCCGCCGTAGGCGGACTGGGAAGCCCATCCTCGATTTCCACCGGGCGGCGATAATTGCGCGGTCACGCAATCTTCGCTGCCTGACTCCGTGCCCGGGCAGCCGCCGCCTCCTCGCGCCACTGCTTGATTTTCATGCCGAGGGTGCGCACGCCCATCCCCAGGGTCTTGGCCGTCTTCTCACGATGCCCGTTGAACTGCTTGAGCGTTCGTTCGATCAATTGCCGCTCCATGTCCTCGAGCATCCGACCCGGTCGGAGCCTCGAGAAGGTCTCCACTGGCGCGACGCCGCTTTGAATCCATCCTTCGACGATCTCACCGGTGATACTGCCGTCGGGCACCAGGGCCGCGCAGCGCTCGCAGAGGTTTTGCAGTTCGCGCACGTTGCCCGGCCACGCGTAGCTGGTGAGCATTCTCAGCGCCTCGGCAGTCACCGTCAGCGAATCCAGACCCATGCGCTTGGCGCCCCGGTCCAGGAAGTGGCGCAGCAGAACGGGCACGTCGTCGGGGCGCTCGCGCAGCGGGGCCAGCTTGATGGGGAGGACGTTCAGACGATAGTACAGGTCCGCGCGGAAGCGCTTCTTGGCCACCCAGGCCTCCAGGTCGCGGTTACTGGTTGCGATGATGCGGACGTCGGCGGCACGGGTGATGCTGCTGCCCACTCGCTCGAACTGACCTTCCTGAAGCACGCGCAGCAACTTGGCCTGCAACGGCAGGGGCATCTCGGAAACTTCGTCCAGGAGTAGTGTTCCACCGTTAGCCAGCTCGAAACGACCCTTGCGCAGGCGGTCGGCACCGGTGAAAGCGCCGCGTTCGTGTCCGAACAGTTCGCTTTCGAGCAGGTTCCCTGAAAGGGCCGCGCAATTCAGGCAGAGCATCGGGCAGTCCTTGCGTTTGGACATCCCGTGAATGGCGTGCGAAACAAGTTCCTTCCCCGTTCCGGACTCGCCGGTGATCAGGACCGCCGCGTCGCTTTGGGCCACGCGCGTGATCTTGACGCGCAGGTCGGTCATCTGCTTGCTGTCGCCCACCATGGCGTGCCGGGCCTGGAAGTCGCTTAACGAGGTGCGCAGCGCCTCGTTCTCTTTGCACACGTGCCCGTGCTGCAAGGCGCGCTCGACCTGGGCCTCGATTACCTCCGCTTCGAATGGCTTTTGGATGTAATCAAAGGCGCCCAACTTCATCGCTTCCACGGCGGTCTGCACCGTGCCGAAGGCAGTCATTACGATAACCGGCGCGTCGCACCGCGACTCGCGCAGGGCGCGGATCAGCGTCAGACCGTCCATCTTCGGCATCTTCAAGTCGGTCAGGATCAGATCGAATCGGCCTTCGAGCGCCACGGGCAGCGCCTCGGTGGGGTCCGCGAACGTTTCCACCAAATGGTCCGCACGAGTCAGAATCAAGGACACCGACTCGCGCATCACGGCTTTGTCGTCAACCACACAAACTCGCGCCATGAACCCACCTCCTTGTACGCTACGAGCCGCGGGCTTTAGCCCGCGCCCCGTCCCGGGGCTACTTGTCACCAACCGCGCGAACAATCAAACCAAACCGTGCCCCGCCCCCCGGGCGGGTCTCCACGGACACCCGACCGCCATGGGCTTCGACGATCCCATGCGCGATCGCCAGCCCCAAGCCGGTGCCCGAGTCCTTCGTCGTAAAGAACGGGTTGAAAACCCGATCGAGTATCGAGGGGTCGATCCCCGGACCGTCATCGGCGATGTTGATCGAGGTCCAGGTCCCGCCACCTTCCTTAGCCACGGAAACCCACACGTTACCTTCCGAACCTGCTGCCTCGATGGCGTTGAGCGTAACATTGAGAATCGCCCGCTGGAGCTGGTTGAAATCCGCCATTACCTCCGCACCGGCGACGCTAGGGGCGACGTGGATCGTCGTGTTCGCCGCGCGCCGCTCCGGCTCCACCAGATCTACAACGGCGCCAACCACCTGAGCGACCGGAACCGCGCGGGTTTCCGGTGGAGTCTGGTTGGCGAAAACCAGTATGTCACCGACGATACCATCCAGCGTGCGCACGCCGGTCACGATCTTCTCCGCGAGCTGTCGGCATGGCGGCCGATCGCTGAGGTCCTGGCACAACACCGATGCATACAGATTGATTCCACTGAGGGGGTTGCGGATTTCGTGGGCGACTCCGGCGGCCATTTCACCCAAAGCGGCCAACCGCTCCCGCCGGGCCAACTCACGGTTTTTTTCGTCCAGTTGATCGCGGAGCCGCCGAACCTCTCCCGCCAAACGGTCGTGCGAGCGCTTGAGCCGCTCGGTCACGTCGTTATACGTGGCGATGATCGCGTCCAGTGTGGTCTCCGGTTTCGCCGGAATTGAAGGGGCCAGGCTCATGGTCACGCTTCCGTGCGGTTCAGAATCGGCGTTTTGTCTGTGGCGGCTCCAGCCGTTCCTCCATAGGCGACCAAGGTGCGTCGCGCCGTCTCCAACTCGCTCATACTGTGGGCCATGTGGTTCTTCTTGGCCGCCAGGAGCCGTCCGTCCGCCTCATCCCGATCCAGAATCCTGCGCAGGCGTTCGCCCGCCTCTTCGACCATCTCGTCCAAGCCCCGTCGCTCCGTGGGCGGCAGCGCCTCTTTGATCTCATTCCAGTGCTCGCGATACGGGGCCAGTTCCGCGTCCAGGTTCGTCAGCGTGGTAGTCAGTTTCTGGCGTTGGGACAGCAACTTGAGGAGGGGGCGAGTGTCGTCAACCTCGATCGCCTTTCGCTGCGCATCGGCCAACTGCTCGATCCGCTGATACAATGCGAGTTGGCGCTTGAGCAAATCCATGACTCTCCGACCAGCGACCGTCTGATTTTCTGTTGCGTTCGATCCGGACATCAAACCCTACCTTTCCGTCTGCCGGCGCGCCTGCCCGCTACCCAGGAGCTTGGCCCGCCCCAGCCAGTCCAAAAACCGGTCCCATTCCTCACGGTTTTGCCCGATATAGTCACCTTCGAAGACCCGTTCGGGCATGATCTTCAGCAAATACTGCGCCCGGCGCAGAGCGGCCTGAGCCTCCTCCATCTGTCCCAGAGACAAACGACAATTGATCACCTGAACGTAGGCGGACAGGGCCGACGGTTCGTCGCGGTAGATAAATGCGGCCGTCTCGTAGAGCGCGACGGCTTCTTCGTAACGCCCGAGTTCAAACAGGCAGTCAGCCTGGTAGAGGCGGGCCTGCTGCAAGGCCAACGTTTGCAGGGCGTCCAGCTCCTGCTCACCGGATTCCTCGAAGGTATGGACCAGTGTGGAGAACAGTTCGGCGGCGCGTTCCAGACGCGACTTCATCTCGTCGCGCATGCGCGGCCACTCAGACGCCTTGGCCGTGTTCTTGATGTCCTCCTTCAGCGCCAGGGCGCTGTGGCGATACGCGTTCGCCAGCAGCGATTGCGCCCCCACCGCGCGTTCGTCCTGTGGGTAGCGCTCCAACGCTTCCTCCAGCACCGCAATGCTCGGCTCGAAGCGCTGCTCGGAACTGTAGAGTTCGCCGAGCAGGAAGAGCGCATCGCGAAACTCCTCAGCTTCCGGGGTGTAGACGGGGGAATCGGCCAAGATGTGGTCTACCAGCGTCTTCTCCGCCAACCGGAGGTTTTCCTCCCCCCCCAAAGTCAGGTAACACCGCGCCAGTGGAATCAGTCCGCTGCCCGCATCGGGCGTGCGCGGGAAGCGACGGAGGTTTTCCCGATAGGCCTCCACCGCCTCGGTGAACATCCCCAGGGCCTGCCAGGCCTGTCCCAGACGCAGCAACACACGCGGCACCAGTTCGTTTTCCGGGCGCTCGCGGGCGAAGCGTTCGAGCACGGCGATGGTGCGCCGCGTTTCGCCCGCTTCGTCAAACATGTCCGCAGAGCGCCAAGTCGCCTCCGCGGAACGTGCTTCGTTGAGCAAGTTGATACGCGCCAGCTCCTGGAATGCCTCACCCGCCTCGAGGAACAGATAGCGCACTTCGTCCAGGAGGTGGGCGCGCCGCTCCGCGCTGTCTTCCTCCGCGGGCGGCAAGGCCTTGGCTGTGGCGCGCAGGGAGTAGCCCAGCGCCGCGCGCAAGTCACCCAGAATCTGCAAGTACTCCGAAACGAGTTCCTCATCCCGCTCGTCGATCAGCGAGGCCGCTACCTCGTAGTACCGCAACGGCGCCTCGATGCACCCCTCTCGACGCAGGTTTTCCGCCACTACCGTGAGCGAAGCGCGAATCACCTCCGGAGAAAGCAGCACCGAGTCGGAGAACTCGCTTAACGCTTCTAACGTGCGGCGGTATTGCTCCAGGGATTCTTCAAACCGCTCCAGCGCCGCCAGCGCTTCGCCCATGCCCACGCGACTGGCCGCTTCGTACAGCGTCGCCGGCGCAGCGCTGACCACATCCCTGAAGAAGGACAGGGCTTCCGCCGGCCGCTGCGGCGTACCGTCGGACAATACCACCCGCCCCAGCAGCCAACCGGACTTGGCGTAGAGTTCGTCCCAGCCCGACAAACGGTTGCGAAGGATGCGCAGGCGCTCTTCAGCCTCGTCCTGCCGGTCGAGCCGGTAGAGCACCAGGGAAACCAGGTACTCGTGGGCGTCCTCCCACCGAGTGGAGGCGAAGCGGCTGCGTAATTCATCCAAGAACGCCAGGGCTTCAGCGTTGCGGCCCTCGGAAGCGAGCAGGTCGATTCGGGTGGCGGCGGCCCACTCCAGCAGAGCGGAGTCGTCGGGAGCGTCCTCCATCAACGCGTCGACCAACGGCAACAACTCTGTGGGCGTATATGCCAACTCGTGCATCGCCAGCTCGATGATTCGCCGCCGAATGTCCAGCGCCGGCCCCGACGAAGCTTCCACCGCCTGCTCGTAGTACGAGATTGCCGGACTGTACTCCTCCTCCCACGTGTAGGTGTTCCCCAGGCGTACCAGATCGGGTGTGCTGAGCTCCGCCCCCAACCGGAGGGCCGTGGAGTACTCCTCCTGCACCACGTGGGCTTGTTCAGCCGTGGTGCGCCTTTCGCGCTCAGCCCGCAGGTAATGGGCCCGAGCCAAGTGCTGGTGGACTTCCCCACGCTGTGCGGCGGTGATCTCCTTCCGCCCGGTCAGGCGCGTGCCGTATTCGATCGCGCTCGTATAGAAACCATCCTCGACCCGCGCGGAGAGTTGGGCGAGTTTAGACTCGAAGGTGGGGGCTTCTTGCGTCGATTTGAGCTGGAATATGGAGCCGACCAGCAGCGCAACCGCCACGAACAGCGTGGGAATCTGCCACTTGTTTTCAATGCGTTCGCGCAGGGAAGTACCGGCCAGTTCGCTCATCCTGAGCCTCGTGTGATCGCTGGCCGATCCTCCTGATCGACCGGAACGCAATTCTGTCGGCAATGTGAGCGATTTGTCTTGATCGAAAACGGTACTCGTGCCGCTTTCGGTGGCCCCGCTTCCTGGCGGTGGGTGGCATGCAACGCTAAACACGTACGGCCGAACGGCCGGCGGGGGCACCGGCCGCTATAAACCTTACGAAACTCCCTGACCGAAAACGGTATTAGCCTACGTTGAATACCGAGTTGTACTCGCCGTACTCGTTGGTTTCTGCCACCGGGTTGGCCGTATCGTGTGACCATCGACCATCGATCACCAGGCGGTAGCGGTAGCGACCGGTGGGTAGTTGCAGGGTGGCCTGGAAATCACCATTTCCCGCGCGCTGCATGGGCGTCCGACCGGGCGTCCAGTTGTTGAAGTCGCCGGCGATTTCAACCTTCGAGGCCTCGGGTTTATGGCACCGGAACTCGACCCCTTCGCACGTGGGGTGAACACCGTAGATCTTCTCGATCTTGCGGTGGACCTGCTCGGGCGTAGTCGGCGTTTGGGCAGCCTTCTTGCCGACCGAGCTTCCCACCAGGGTGGTTGTGGTCGCCAGAAGACGTTCGGCTTCGGCGGCCATTTCCTCCGCGCGCCTGAGAATGGTCTCGGTGGGCACGGTGGGCCCGTCCACCTCGGCTGGCGCCACGGGGGCGGCGGACAGCGTCGTGGATTCCATCTCGATAACTTCGCGGGCCAGTTTCTGAAAGTCGCGTGCTCCCATGCTGCTGGGCGCGAACTCGGTGATGGGTTGCCCGAAGCTGGCACTTTCCTTCAACTTCGTGTTGAAATTAACGATGGTCTGGAAAACCACGCTGCCGAACCGCTCGCGCAGCTCCGCTAGAATTTCCCGGGCCAGTTTGGTCCGCACATCGTACTGGTTGGCCAGGACCCGGACGTCGCGCCGCCCGTCGCCGTTCGTCAGCTCATTGAGCGTGCGGAGCTGCTGTCCGAGCCCGTGCAGCGAGAAGTAGCCCGTGTCCACGGGGATAACCACATCCGTAGCAGCGTTTAGGGCGTTCCGGGTCAGTAGCCCGACGTGCGGGGGGCAGTCCAGGATGGCGTAGTCATACTTGTCCGCCACCGGGGCGAGGACCCGAGCCAACGTGGTCTCGACTCCACGATCCCCGTTTTGGTCGAGCTCGAACTGGGCCAAATCCTGGCGCGAAGGAACCAGATCAAGATTCGGCGTGATCTGCCATGCGATACTGTTGACCCCAATCGGATCAGGCGTACCGACGTTCCTGAGGCAGTCATAGATGCTGAGGTCGATCTGCTCTTCGGGGACGGCCATCCCCACCCCGCAGTGGGCCTGGGGGTCAAAATCCACCAGCAGCACATGTCGCCCCTCACGAGCGAGCATCGCGGCCAGGTTAATGGCGACCGTCGTCTTCCCGCACCCCCCTTTTTGGTTCGCAATGGCCAGGATTCTCATCTTGGGACCCCTTCTCTCCGGGTGAGGCGACTATGGATGTCAGCTATGTGCGGGGCTACGCCTCCTGCTTCCCGCCGCATAACAACATTGATATGGGAACCGACATAGAGGTTATCGGTCCCCCAATGTTAGGAACTTGACTGATTTTCGCGTACGTCGTTGCCTTCGCGAGACCTTGGCGAAGCCAGCCGATTGGGCGGGTGTGGGAACAGCAGGAGGGGATCGGCGGCAGCTTCTCCCGTGTTTTCTCATCAATTCGGACCTTCCGAGTGACGATGCACGAGACATGAACACCCCAGTAACACGCCGAGGGCGGCGCAAAGCTGCCGGGCTGCTCTTCGTCGGCACCGTGGTCTGCTGCGGATGCTACGGCTTTTATTACCACCCGACGAAACCAATCCTGGTGAACTTCAGGATCGAGAACCACACCTCCAGCTTCGTCGAAGTGACCATTGCGGTGAGCACCGAGGAGCCGGAAGGTTCGTCGGCCGACTCCGGTTCCAGAACCTCCCAGACGGATACCCAGGACGATACGGAGGCCGGTCGTGCCCTGCCCGCACCCGAATCAGTGGACACCGCTCTCGACCCCGAGGCCCTTGCTGAAGACACGCAAGCTGACGTGGAGCCCGGGCGCGAACTCCCCACGCTCGAACCCGGGGACACCGTCGCGGATGGGCATGATGAATCCGCGGCCGCCTCCGACTCCGTAGCGGAAGCCGACCTTGAAGAGGCGACCGACCTCGCGGCAGAGGACGCCGCCTCGGAGTTCGTAACCATCGGCTCGCGCAACCCGGGTGTGCCGAAGAACATCGACGCCACGCCCTACGGCAAGCCGTGGGTACTGACCGCCAAGACCACGGTTTCCGAACAGACCATTCGAGTGTCGCCGCAAAGCTTTACCGACGGCGTACTTACCGGTGGCGATGAGATCGGCATCAGCGCTACCATTGCCGGTAACGAGGCGACCAGGATCCTCCTGGAAGGGGACGGGACCGGGACGGTGGGATTTGACGAGGGCAGCGTCGGGCTGGAGGGCGAGCGTCTATTGTTCAAGTGTGTACACTTCAACGACGGCGACTCCGTGGTCATCCGCATCACTGATGACGGCACGAGCACCGGCCCGGGCCTGGCGGGGAGTGGAGAAATCCAGGTCTACGGACCGGACGAAACGCTGCCGGAACCGACCTTCGGCTCGACCTCCTCGGCGGACCCGGAGGGCGACTTTGCGCAGTTCCGGATCAGCAATGAGACGGACAGCTTCGCCCTGATGCACATCGTGGTGGGTTCGCCCACGGGACCAGCCCCGGGTGGGGACGAAACCGTCATCATTGATGACGACGGAACGACCGTAATTGAGGGAGAGGAGGAGTCGGACGGCGGTTTCGACGTGCGCGTACCGCCCAACGATACGAGCGACGGATGGTTCGCGTGCGGAGACGCCATCACCATCAGCGGCAGCCTCGGCGGTAGCGAGGAGACCTCCATACTCCTGGAGGGAGACGGCACGGGAACGGAAGGCTTTGACGAGGGTAGTGTAGGCCTCGATGGCGAGCGCCTGCTGTTCAATTACGTACACTACAATTGCGGCGACACCGTATTCGTCCGCATCACCGACGACGACACCAGCGCCGGTCCCGGTCACACCGGGCACGGAGAAGTCGAGGTCTACGGGGCCGACGAAGCCCTGCCGGAGTCGGACACCGAGACGACCACCGGTTCGCTGGAGTTCTCGATCGCCAACCAGACGAACAGCTTCGCCCAACTACACTTGGTGGTGGGGCCGCCAACGGGCCCGGTCACCGTGGTCGCCTCCGAAGAAGAGGAGGAGGAGTCCGACGGCGGCTTCGACGTTCGCGTGCAGCCGAACGCGACCGCCACGGGAGTTCGATCCTGTGATGCGCAGGTGATCCTGGTGGGATCGTTCGTGCGTACGGCGGTCGACGTGCAGGAACCGGACGAGTTTAATCGCGCGGTGCTCTACGGCGACGGGACCGGGGTAGTCGACTTCGACGAGAACAATGTGGGCGCCGTAGCGTACCAGCGGTTGCTGCTCGAAGGGGTCCACTACAACTGCGGTGACCTCATCCAGGTTTCGTTCACCTATGACGGCGGCCTCGAGTTCGTGGGACAAGTCCTCGAAGAAGAGGGTGCAGAAGAAAGCGCCGAAGGAGAAGGCGAAGAAGAGGAGGAGGAAGACTCGAGTGCCGAATTCTCGGATGAGGATGTGGAGCTCGGAGAGGCAACCGTAACAGTCACCCACAGGTAACCCACAGCGGGTCTTACCCCAGATCGGAACACCTGGGAGGGAGAAAGCGGAGGCCGGCCGAACGCGGCACCGGCCTCCGCCCTGTTTTGCCCCCAGGCAACCGACTGTCGTGGGGCGGCGTCTCCGCCGGCTAGATGCCGCCGTCAACCACCCACCGTTGAGCGGGGTTGTCGTTGCGCAGCGCCAGATTGTGCTCCAAGGCCCGCCCGGACTTGAGCCTGACTTCGTACGGAATGAACCACCCGGAATACTGCCCGGACTTGAACGGCTCGCCGATGCTGATGATTGCCAGACCGCCGAGATAATCCTTGTAGGACTGCGGAATCTCCGAGACCGATCCGAACTTGAGCACCTCATCCCAGTCCTCGCCGGCACAAGCCTCGAAGAAGGCCCGCGTGGCCTCCTC